>SKMG01000214.1 GCA_007121175.1 Trueperaceae bacterium
CTCCAAGGCGGGGCGATTCCCACGCCGGGCGATGGGGCGCTGCTGATGCAGCCGAACCCGCTCGACTTCGGGAGCAGCGCCAGCGAGCTGCCGTTCACACTGAGCAACACGGGCTCCGAGACGGTCGACTGGTCGATCGCCTATTACCTCGAGAGTTCGGCCAACCCTGCACCGATGCCTGAGGACAGCGTCTACCTCCCGGGCGAGCAGCCGATGTCCGGTACGCTCGCGCCCGGCGCCAGCACGGCGCTCACGCTCGGTATCGACCGTGAGCTGCTCGCAACCGTCGCCGCGGGCGCCTACCAGTTCACGTTGGTGTTCTCGGTCGCCGGCGTCGAGCAGCCGCTCACGGTTCGTTTCAGCACGCAGAGCACCGCCCCGGTCACGCTACGAGGTCCGATGCTGGTGGCGGCCTTCATCGAGGATGCCGACGGCGAGCTCGAGCTCAGTGGCATAGCGTTCGGCGCGGCGGCCTTCACCGAGTATGTCATCGAGACGCTCGCGGGGCAGAACCTGGTGGTCGCTTGGTCAGACGAGAACGACAACGGCGAGATCGATGCCGGCGACTTCGTGGGGGTCTACCCCGGCTTCGTCGCCGTCCCGCTCGGTGCGCGGGTGACGGGCGTCGACTTCGCGATCGAGCGGGTGCTGTCGGTCGACCGCGTCGAGCCGCTCGCTGTACCCGTTCAGCTCGAGCTCGAGCGTGTCCGGCAGCAGCTCGAGCGTGTCCGGCAGCAGCTCGAGCGGTGAAATGTTGCGGGCGACATCGGGACCGTCCTCCCGCCGATGTCGCCCGCGGGGCAGCACGAGCTCGATTACCGGCCCTGTCCTGGCCGTAGGCCATGGAGGATTCCAGCGCGAGGAGCGCCAGCCCGGCCTCGGTCGGGCCTTCTGCCCCTGTGCGCGACAGCTCGTACTCGATAAGCATCGCCATGATGGCCGGTTCCGGCGAGCGGAGGCGCTCCGTGTCGTTCGCGCGCCGCCCGCGGCGTGTGAGCTCGCGGAGGCGCCGTCTCTGGTTCGTGCTCGTAGCGTTGGCCGCGATCGGCGTGCTCGTCGCTGGCGCGGTCGTCGCCGTAGGCGGACCGGGAAGGTTCGCCTGGGCAGTCAAGCACACGCTGCTGCAACCGACCCGGGAGAGTGCGCCGGCCGCAACGCGCGACGGGCGCTGGCGGCAGGATTTGGACTATCTGCAGACGAACCTCTCACGGATGCACGCGAACGCCTACCACACGACGCCCCGCACCCACTTCGAGCAAGCCTTCGCAGCGGCGCGCGAGCGCGTTCCGACGGCGACCGACGCCGAGATGATCGTCGAGGTCATGCGGCTCATCGCGCTGGTCGGCGACGGACATACCGCGACCTGGTCGTGGTCCGATCTGTTCCGGAGCTATCCCTTGCAGATCGCCCATAAGGGCGGGTCCTGGGTCGTGGCGGCGGTACCGGGCGAGCGGGCCGACCTGCTCGGCGCCGAGGTGCTCCAGATCGGAGACGAGCTCGTCGAGGCCGCCATGGTGAAGCTCTCGCGGCTGATCAGCTGGGACTCTGAGGGCGACCGGCTGTCGCGGTTGGCGCAGCTGGCGACGAGGGCTGAGCTGCTCCACGCGGTGGGCCTGCAGGCCGAGCCAGCGGTTGGGCGCTACGTCCTTCGTACCGCTGAAGGAGCCGTTGCCCAGGTCGAGTTCGAGATGGCGCAGGGCACGGCGCTGGTCGTGGCGGGAGCCGATCTCCTCCATCGGCGCCACCCCGATCTCGACCACTTCGTGCTCGACCTGCCCGACGAGGATGCCGTGTATCTGCGCTATCGACGCTGTGCCGATCGGGCGGGCTTCGCGGTGGTGGCCAGCGAAGCCCTCGCGCTCCTCGACGCCAGGCCGAGCGCGCGTTTGGTGGTCGATGTCCGCGAGAATCCGGGAGGCGCCTCGATCGTGATCGAGCCGCTGCTCGACGGGATACGCGCTCGGACTGCGGGTCATCGGACGTTCGTCTTGACCGACTCGGGCACCTACTCGAGCGCGACGAGGAATGCGCGCGACCTGCGGGCCTTGGGAGCGACCCTGGTCGGAGAACCGACCGGCGACTCGATCGGCGGCTGGGGCGAGGTCCGCTCCTTCGAGCTCCCCAACTCCGGCATCCGTGTGCAGGTCTCGACGTACCTCTTCCCTGGGGACCACGAGCCGGTCGTGCCCGACCTCCAGGTGCTGACGTCCGTCGCCGCCTGGCTCGCTGGCGAGGATCCGGTGCTGCAGGCGGCGCTGGTTCGCTGAGTCCACGGTCGGCGCGCCGGGGTTAGGAGCATCATTGGCTGTGGGGTTGGTGTGCTGTGGGTTGTACGATGGATTTGATAAGTCGTTACGGGCCGATGTCATCCCACGCGTGCAACAGTGCGGCAGTGCCACCCCGTACTCACGCTGCCGAAGAGCCCCGATCGGGTGCCGACGTGCAGCAGCATGCCTGCGACGGCTCGCCGAGATCGCGCTGGCGCCGATGACCCCGCTGGCGATCGCGCTCGTCCTCGGATCGGCCTTGGTCCATGCCAGCTGGAACCTGCTCGCGAAGCGGGCCGCCACCGGGGTCGGCTTCCTGTGGCTCATGGCGCTGGTGACCGTGGCGATCTACGGCCCGCTCGCGCTGGCCTTCTTCGCGTTCACCGAAACCGTGTTCACCAGGGCCCACTTCGGGCTCGCGGTCGGCTCGGCGGTGCTTCACGTCGGCTACTTCGGCTTCCTGCAACGAGGCTACGGCGTCGGAGACCTGTCGGTGGTGTACCCGCTCGCGCGCGGCAGCGGACCGGTCCTCGCGACGGTGCTGGCCATCACGCTGCTGGGGGAGCGGCCCAACCTGACCGCATTGGCTGGCGCTGCCCTGGTCGTACTCGGCGTGATCGTCCTCACCGGCGGCTGGACGCGGTTCGATCGCGCGCACAAAGCGGCGATCGGCTATGGCTTGCTGACCGGGCTCTTCATCGGCGGCTACACCGTATGGGACGGCTTCGCGGTCGGCCATGCCGGAGCGTCTCCCCTGCCGTACTTAGCCGTTGCCGAGGTGTGCCGGGCGCTGCTGCTCACGCCGGCGGCGTTGCGCCAGCGCGCGGACGTCGCTGCCACCTGGATCCGGCATCGCCGCGAGGTGATCGGCGTCGCGCTCCTGTCGCCTTTCGCCTACCTGCTCGTGCTCTGGGCGCTGCAGTTCGCGCCGGTCAGCCTGGTCGCGCCCATGCGAGAGATCAGCATCCTGTTCGGAACGCTGCTCGGAGCCCGCTTCCTGGCCGAGCGCGCGACCCGCCGCCGGGCCATCGCCGCGCTGGCCATGGTGATCGGCGTGGCCTTGTTGACGATCAGCTGAGAGCGGAACGAGACCGAGCGGTCGACACCCCGGCCGACCGCGTGCGCCCGCGGGCAGGCCGCGGCAGCGCGTCGCCCGTTCCGTTACCATCGCGCATGCGCACCAAACCGGACTGGCACAGCTACAGCATGGGGATCGCCATGGCGGTCCGCGCGCGCGCGGACTGCACCGGCAACCGCGTAGGCGCGATCCTGGTCAAGGACCGCTTCATCATCGCGACCGGTTACAACGGAACCCCCAGCGGTACCCCGAACTGCTCGGCCGGTGGCTGCGAGCGCTGCGCCTACCCCGAGCGCTTCCCGAGCGGACAGGGCTACGACCTGTGCGTCTGCGTCCACGCCGAGGCGAACGCCCTGTTGATGGCCGCCCGTGTCGGCATCAGCACCAACGGCAGCACGCTCTACAGCACGATGCGGCCGTGTTTCGCGTGCAGCAAAGAGCTGCTGCAGGCGGGTGTGCAGGCGGTGTACTACCTGCACCCGTGGCAGCATCCAGACGCCACCTACCAGCAGGCCTTCGAAGACCTGCAGTCGCGCTTCCCCGGTGGCGTCCACCGGCTCGAGCTCGAAGATCCTGACGCCGACTGGGCGACGCGGAGCCGTCGGGCGCCCGACTCGACCCGCAGCACGCGGGAGTAACGGTGAGGGCGGGCCGCGCGCAACGACCGTCTGCGAAACCGTAACATCCACGCCTCGGCAATCACTTCCCGACACGGCATGGCGACAGTACGACATCGATAGCTCGGTCTCTTATCGAACTCTCATTCGCACCGAACGCTGTTTCCGCGGCCGTCCGAGTATCTTCACGTGACGGGACCCATCGGTCTCGCCGTGAAGACTGCGGCGGGGCCGCCAGAGAGGAGAACCGGATGCGCACCATCATCAAAGGACTCTCGATAGGACTGCTCGCACTCGCGCTCGCGGCGTGTGGCGAGGCGGTGATACCGCCGACGACCTCCGAGGTCGTGCTCGAACACGACGATGCCGCCATCTTCGGCACCGCCAACGTGAGCGCCGCCGCCCACGTCGTCACCATCGACGGCGCGTGGGAGGGGCCGGACATCATCGAGCCCGGTGCCGGCGTGCATGGGCCCGGCGCCGATGGCCCGCGGCTCTACGCGCTCGGGTTCGACAACGCCGCGAACACCTTCGGGGGGAGCTTCACGCTGCCCGAGCGGCACCGTCCCCAGTTCAGCGCCGGAGAGCTCTACATCGTCCTTCCCACCGCGGAAGGCGACATCGTGGGCCAGATCGTTCGCTGAGCCCGAGTAGGCGTAGGCACAAAGCCGGAGCAGCCGGCGGTCGTCATCAGGCGACCGCCGGCTGCTTTGGCTTCGCGCCGCACGACACTGATAGGCTTCCCCGAACGCTCCCGTCCGTATCAGCGCCTGGAGGCCACGTGAGAATCGCCGACATGAACTGGATGCAACTCGAGGCGACGCTGCAGTATGAGGACCGCTGCGTCTTGCCGCTCGGCTCGGTCGAGCAGCACGCCTATCTCAGCCTGGCGGTCGACCACACGCTCGCTGAGCGCGTGGCGCTCGACGCTGCCGGACCGCTCGGTGTGCCGGTCTTCCCGGCGCTGCCGTACGGCCTCGCCCCCTACTTCTCGGCCTACCCGGGGAGCGTCACGCTGCGCGTCGACACCTACGCCCGCGTGCTCCGGGAGCTGCTCGACAGCCTGCGCCGCACCGGTTTCCGTCGCGTGCTGCTCGTGAACGGGCACGGTGGCAACCAGCCCGCAGCCGCGCTCGCAGCCGAGTACGCGATGGACCATCCCGAGATGCGGGTGAAGCTCCACGACTGGTGGGCGGCACCCAGGACGATGGCCGCAGTGCTCGAGCTCGACCCGGTGGCGTCACACGCGTCGTGGATGGAGAACTTTCCCTGGACCAGGATCGAGGGCGTCGAGCTACCCGCTGCGCCGAAGCCGCGGATCGACCCTGGCGTCTTCAAGACGCTCCCCCCGGACCAAGCGCGCCGGCTGCTCGAGGACGGAAGCTTCGGCGGTGCCTACGGACGCTCGGACGACGACATGCTTCGGGTGTGGTTGGTCGCGGTCGAGGAGACGCGCGCCATACTCGAAGGGCCGTGGGACGCCTGAAGGCTCAACTGCCCGGCCTCGGCGGTGGTGCTCGTCTCCCCGCTGCTTCGGTGTGTGGGCCGCCCGAGCCCTCGCGGACCTCGAGCGACCCGAATCAGGCGCAGCTGTCGGAGTAGGCCAGACAGACTGCCCGCACCCCCGCAGCGAGGACGTGGAAGGCGCCGAGCTGCGCGCCTTCCAGGCTGCCGTTCGACGCGAGTGTCTGGACGCTCTGGAACACCACTACCACGTCACCGATGGTCAGCAGGGCAGCCACGATCGCTGTTCCGCTTCTCATCCCGATCACCACCTCCGAGGGCCGCCGTCTGGCGGGGAAACCGTCGACCGTCTCATTATCGGAGCCTCACCACGAATCGACCGCCCGTCCGCGCTCCACGTCTTGCTTTGACGTGTGGAACGGGCTTTGGTGGTCCTCTTCACGGGTCGACCTCCGCGTCTGTCGTGGTCGCAGTATGGAGCCGAACCGCCCTGCAATGCAAGCCGCCGTGAACCAATTTCCGCCGTGGGCAGGGGCATCGCCGCCTCGAGGGCGCGCGATGCCCCTGCCCGTCATGAAAGGTCTGGGAGCACTCGTCGAGGGATCAGCCTCCGTACTCAGCCACCACGCTCAGGAGCGCGTGGACGCCTGCTGCTGCGGCCCGCACGCCGCCGACGGTCTCGGCTTCGACGCCCTCCCGTGCGAGCGTCTCGACGGCGCGCAACACGGCGGTGAGGTCGGCGTGGTCCGGATGCGCCTCCGCATCGACCACGATGCCCTGACCGAGGCCGTCGCACGGGTGCCCCCAGCCGGCGTCGAAGCCTTCACCGTCCTCACCGACGATGCAGTTGAGGACGTGTCCGAGGTGCCGTCGGGCACTCTCGAAGTCCTCGGCCTGCCTCGAGAACCCGGCGTGCTGGACCGCAGTCTCGACCTGGGCGTCGAAAGCCTCTCTGGTCGGCTGCGCCAGCGCCGCCCCGGGGTAGGCGAGTGCGATCGCCAGACCCATCGCGCTCAGCCATCGTCTCGTCTGTTGGCTCACGGTCATCACCTCCGAGATGCGTCCGCCATCACTCGGCGGGGGGATCGTCGAGCACGAACTCGGTCAGCCGCTCGCGGTCGGCCGGCAGCGGCTCCGGACCGCTCGGATAGCCGTTCTCGCTGAGGATGAACGCGAGGATCTCGGCGTAGACGTCGGCCTCCAAGCTGCCCGGGGCATCGAACGGCATCTCGGTGGTGATGATGCCGAAGGGATGCGAGAGCGGGCGATCGCCGAACTGATCCCTGTCGAGCGGCACCAGGGTCGGCCCGAACCCGCCCTCGAGCTCCGCTCCGTGGCAGCGCGCGCAGTGCTCGGCGAAAGCTTCGCGCCCCGCCTCCGCCTGCTCGGCGGTGAAGACACCGCTCGACACCGGCGCGCCGGACCCGTCCTCACCCTCGCCGAGCACCAGCGAGACCGGCGCGAGCATGACGCCCACCAGGAGCACTGCCGCCGCCCCCACACCGCGAGGTCGTTGCATCGAGCTCACCTCCTCGTGGGGGCCAGTATGCATACGCGTGCTCTCGAGCGCAAGTCATTGCGAACGTGCGCCGCCGCGGCCCGGACGCCCGGTGGCGTCGTGCCGCATGCGCCCGGCGCCGCCACACGCCCTCGCTCCTGGGCGCGGTAGCGTCGTCCGGTGCCGGGCGCCCGCGTCGACAGTCCCGAGGTATGGCCATGAGGCGCGCCGGCGAAGGCGGCAGCGCCCGGCCGGCCTCCGGCATGGCCGCGTTCTGGATCGCCTGGGGCGGTCTGCTCGCCTCCTTCACCGGCTCAGGGCTCACCCGCTTCGGGCTCAGCGTCTGGATCTACCAGGAAACGCGCGACGCCCAGGCGTTCGCGTTGCTCTTGTTCTTCGGCATCATCCCCTTGAGCATCGGCGCGCTGATCGCCGGCCCGCTGGTGGACCGCTGGGATCGGCGGCGCGTGCTGATGGCCAGCAACACGCTGGCCCGCGTTCCCACGCTGGTCGTGATGCTGCTGTGGTGGCAGGGAGGGCTGGAGCTGTGGCACATCTACGTCGCGCTGATCGCCAACGGGCTGTCCAACGCCTTCGTGCTGCCGGCGTTCGACGCCAGCGTGCGCATGCTGGTCCCTCCTGAACGTCTGGCGCAGGCGTCGGGCTACACCCAGTTGATGCAGTCGCTCGGGGTCGTCGTGGGCCCGCCCATCGCCGGCTTCGTACTGGCGAGCTTCGGTCTCGGCAGTATCTTCGCCATCGACCTGGCAACCGCCGGCGTGGCGCTGATCGCGCTCGCGCTGGTGCGCATCCCCAACCCGGAGCAGTCGCGCAGCGGCGGGCGCCGTTCCGTCTGGGCGGACTTCGTGATCGGACTGCGCTACGTGGCCGAGCGGCGAGCCTTCCTCTTCCTCTCGATCTTCCTGGCCGTGACGGTGTTCGGCTCGGCGTTCGTCTATGCGCTCTCCGGTCCGCTGGTGCTCGGGTTGGGCAACGAGGCGACCATCGGCCTGGTCTACGCTGCGTTCGGCGTCGGCGGCGTGGCCGGCGCGCTGGCGCTCGGTGCCTGGGGCGGGCCCCGGCGGCGCATCCCGGGCATCCTCTCCGCCACGCTCGCGGTCGGCATCGGCACCACGCTCGTCGGACTGCGACCCGACATCGTCTGGATCACCGTCGTCATCTGCCTGCTCGGAGCGGCCCAGGCCATCATGCTCGCGCTGCACCGACTGGTCTTCCAGGAGCACGGCGCGCCGGAGGTCTTAGGGCGCGTGTTCGCCTTCCGCCTGGTGGTGGCCGCTGCCGCGCAGGCCTCCGGGATCGTGATCGCTGGTAGCCTCGCAGCGCGCGTCTTCGAGCCCGCCATGGCCGTGGGAGGCGCCCTCGAGCCGTGGTTCGGACCGCTGCTGGGCAGCGGCGAGGGTCGCGGCGCCGCGCTGATGCTGGTGGTGGTAGGCCTGGGCATCGTGCTCGCGACGCTGGGCGCGGGCTCGCGGGGCGCGCGCACACTCGAGGACGAGCTGCTCTGCGCCGACCCGCCGACCCGCGAGCTGCCGACCGGCGTCGCCACGGGCACCTCAGGCGCCGCCGCTGACACCGCTGGCTCGTCGACCGCGTCGGCCCCGGGCGCCGCCGGCGACGGCCGACCCTAGCCGAGCGCTGGCGCGACCAGCGGCGCCCACCGACGGCTCAAACGGGCACGCCGCTCGCTGCCGCTCAGCCTGTGCTGGGCGTCTCGCCGCTCAACTCCCGACGCACCAGCTGCCACAGCGCTTCGCTGAGCGAGACGTGGTAGCGGTGCGGGTTGCGCAGCCGCATCACGCCGACGTCGAGGCGCTCCTCGTCGCGTTCGCGGCGCTGACGCAGCGTCCCGATGTCGGCCGCCACGGACCGGCGTGCGCCGTCGTCCCAGGCCACTTCCAGCAGCGGCTCGAGCTCGCTCACGTCGGAGGCTGCGAGGTCGCGTAGACGCTCGTCCCGCGGGTGGCGTAGGCGCAGGCCGTGCTCGGCCGTGGGGCGCTCGTCGTGCAGGACCATGAGGTCTGCGATCGCCATGCCGCGGGCGTCGTAGACGCGGTACGAGCACTTGGCGCCGGGGAGGGTGGCCTTGTCGGGCGAGTCCGAGCGCTTGGTGCTGGGTTGCCAACCGCCGTCCCCCTCGACGGCGACCAGCTTGAAGACGCCGTCGAGCGAAGGGGCGCCGTGGCTGGTGATGAGCCGCGTGCCGACACCGTACGCGAGCCGGTCCAGCACGCGGTGCGCCGAGAGACCGGCGGCCGGCGCCTCCTCCTCGATCTGCTGCCGAACCTGCCAGATGGTGAGCTCGTCGAGTTGGTTCGAGAGCGTGATGATCGCGTCCGGGAAGCCGGCGGCATCGAGTTCACGCGCGACTCGGACCGAGAGGTACGCCAGGTCGCCCGAGTCGAGGCGGACGCCGCGCGGCTCGTGCCCCCGCCGTCTCAGCTCCTCGAACACCGTGATGGCGTTCGGGAGCCCGCTACCGAGCGTGTCGACGGTGTCGAGCAGCAGGATGCAGTCGTC
>SKMG01000415.1 GCA_007121175.1 Trueperaceae bacterium
GTCTGGTCGTCGACGATCAGGACCTTCGTCACGCCGCGCTCCCGAGTCGCGGGAGCCGTGCGCGCACCGTGAAGCCCTGGGCGGGGCGACTGTCGAAGCGCAACTCTCCGCCGACGGCCAGCACGCGCTCGGTCATCCCGCGCAGGCCGCTGCCCGCCACGATCTCCGAGGTGCCGCTGCCGTCGTCACGCGCCTCGACCACCAACGTGCCCTCCTCGCAGCAGACGCTGACCCACACGCGCGTGGCGTCACCGTGGCGCACGGCGTTCGTCAGCGCTTCTTGGACCAGGCGCAGCACCACCTGAGCGCGCTCGGGATCGTCGACGGCGAGGGAGTCGGGCACGTCGAGGATCACCTGCGGGCGAGGGAGATCTGCCGCCATGGTCCGCAGCACGGCCGAGAGGTCGATTTCGCGCTCGCGGAGGTCGCTGACGACCTCGCGCACGTCGGCGAGCAGCAAGCGGGCGATGGCGCGGGCGCGCCCGACGGGTTCGCGGGCGCGGCCTTCGGCCACGTGGTCGGCGACCTCGAGCTGGAGCGAGAGCGCGGTCAGGTGGTGTCCGACGAGGTCGTGTAGCTCGCGCGCGATGCGCAGGCGCTCGCCCTGCCTGGAGGCGGCCTCGAGCAGCGCTCGGGCTCCGCTCAGCTCGGCGTTCGCCAGCGCCAAGCGGTGCCGGAGCCCTCGCTCGCCGAGGAGCGCCAGGGTCGTCGTGAGCGCGAAGACCTGGAAGCCGCCGTACGCGATGGTCTGGACGACCGCGGTGAGCGGCTCGTCGTAGACGGCCAGCGCCGTGAGCAGCACGACCGACGATTGGCCGACGATGAGCCAAGCCGCCGCCCGCGCCGTGACGACGTGGGCTGCCAGCGCGGCGGTGAGGATGTAGAGCACCGGCGAGAGGCCGACCTGCGGCAGGCTGAGAACGGCGATGGTCGCCGTCAGCGCGGCGCTCAGCAGCGCCCATGGCTCCGCGCGGCGGCTCCAACTCCAGGGCTGGGGCGCGACGGCGGGGAAGAAGGCAACGGCGAACGTCGAGATCGCCGCGACGTGGACGATGTCCGCTACCCCGGCCTCACCGTCGGCCACGCGACGGGCGACGATCAGCGCCGTGGGCACCACGATGGCAGCGAAGGTGGCGCCCGCCGCCAGGAGGGCGAGGAGCTCGCTGCGCGGGAGCCTTCGTGGGGCTTCTCCCGGGCGGCCGTTCACGCTGCAGAGTATAGGCGCGGGAGCACCACGCCGACGCGTGCCGGTCGTCATGGGCGACGTCGGCGACGGGCTGTCGGGGGCTCGGTACCTCGCCGGGCAGCCAGCCCGAGTCGTTGCCCGAGCCGCCGCTGCCTGGGCAGCGGCCTCCAGCAGCGCGGCCGCGCTGTCAAGGCGTGATGGACTTGACACAACGAGACTCAGGTTTTATCCTACTGCCATAGGGGCCGAACGTGCGTCTAGGCTTCGCGTTCACCCCCGATCTGCACGAGGAGGTCAACCATGGCACTGGTTCGCAATGCCCGTAACGTCCCTACCCGCTGGCCGCTCGATGATCCGTTCACGACCTTGGACCGGCTCTTCCAGGATCTCGGCGGCAGCGTCGGCAGCCGCGAGGACATGGTCTACCCCATGGATCTGTACGAGACCAACGAGGAGCTCACCATCGAGCTCGCCATCCCAGGGGTCGAGTCCGAGGACCTCGACATCAGCATCGAAGGTCGCCAGCTGACCATCCGGGCCACCATCAAGCCCGTTCCGGAGGGCGAGCAGCGGCGCTACTGGATGCAGGGCATCCCGCGCGGTCCGGTCACGCGCACCATCCGCCTGCCCGCCAACGTCGATGTCGAGAACGTCAAGGCCAACGTCCACAACGGCATGCTGACGATGCGTCTGGCGAAGGCCGCGGAGGCCAAGGTTCGCAAGGTCGAGATCGAGCAGGGCTGAGTCACGAGCCACGCCCTCGATGAGGGCGGGGCCGCCAGACGACCGGGGCCGGGTTGCTAGACGACCCGGCCCTTGCCCGTGCCCGCGTGCGCCGTGCGCAGGCGCCACCGTCGCGTGGAGCAGCCGCTAGGGTCGCGAGCAGCCGTTCTCGCTCAGGGCACCCAGCGCGGCGGGAGGCCGGCGCTGCCGAAGAGCTGCCTCGCCATGTCGAAGATCTCTGCGGGCTCCAGGCCTTGGCCGAGGTAGCGGTCGCCGCGCCAGACCTCGACGTGCGGGTGCGGGTCGTCCTCGGTGCCCTGTGCCGCTTCGAGCGTGCCCGAGTTGCCGGTGAAGCCGATCACCTGGCCCTGTTCGACCCGCGCTCCGACGACCACCTCCGGGGCCACGCCGGAGAGGTGCGCGTAGCGCGTCACGAAGCCGCCGGGGTGCTCGAGCCACACCTGCATGCCGCGCAGCTTGTCGAGCAAGTCGTCGGAGGTGATGAGCGAGGAGCGCGACGCTCGAATGACCTCGTCGTACTCTTCGCGGGTCATCTCCACGTAGTCGTGGTCGGCGCGCAAGACGGTGCCCGAAGCCATCGCCACGATGGGGATGCCGTAGGTGATCGAGATGCCGGACACCGCCCCATCGAAGAAGTCGAAGCCCTCGTGTACGCCGTTGCGGTACGCCCGCGGCGCGTTCGGCCAGTGCGCCGCTCGCGAGCTGAGCGTCGCGTCAGGCACCGGCACCACGTAGAGGCTCGGCCACCCCGGCCGGATCGGGATCTCGGTCAGCTCCCGCAGCCGCGGGTAGAGCGGACTGTTGCGCATCGCGGTGTTCTGGTCGGCGTAGTGCAGCACGCCCTGGCCGGCGGCGTCGACCGCCGTCGGGTCGGCGCCGGCGTTGAGCAGCAGCAGCGGTACTTCCGAGGTGCGCGCATGCCGCAGCGCGAGCATCAGCGCGGTGGCGCCGTCCGCGGCGCGCCAGTCGATCTCTACGCCCTGCGCGAGCAGCGCCTCGATGGCGGCCGGGCTGGCGTGCTGCGCCGCCACCATCAGCGCCGTGCGGCCGTTGGCGTCGACCTGTGACGGATCGGCGCCGCCCGAGAGGGCCGCACGGACACCGTCCACATCGTCCTGCTCCAGCGAGGTCAGCAGCGGCGGAACCGGCGGCACCCGCGGGCTCCGGTCGAAGGGGTTGGCCAGCACCCCGAACTGCCAGAGGGCGGCTAAGGCGGCGAGCGCCACGAGGATCACGGCGGCCACGAGTCTGAACATGCGACTAGGCTACCCCAAGGGCGTGATGAGAACGGCGACGGCCCCGGTGCGGCCGACTGGTGGGTGACGCGGCGCCCGTCGCGCCGTGGCCAGCACGTACGATGGCGCGATGCTCGTCGCCCTCGGCCGTGAGGTCCCCGCTCTGCTGCGCATCGCCCTCCCGCTGGCCTTGGCGCAGATGGCGCTCAACGGCATGGGCCTCGTCGACACGCTCATGGTCGGCCGCTTAGGGCCCGCCGACCTCGCTGGCATCGCACTGGGCGCCATGACCTTCTTCTTCGTCACCATCGTCGCGAGCGCCACCATGTTCGCGGTCGCGCCGCTCGTCGCCCAGGCGATCGGCGCCGGAAGGCCGGCGGAGGCCGCCGAGGCCGGTCGCCACGGGGTGGTCTTGGGTGTCCTGCTGGCTCCGGCCGTGATGCTGCTGCTGTATTTCACCGGGCCGCTCTTGGGACTGCTAGGTCAGGATCCGGACACGGCCGCGCGGGCGACGGGCTACCTTCGCGCCGTCCTGTGGAGCGTGCCCGGCTTCATGCTGGTGGTGCCGCTGCGCGCGTTCCTCGAGGGCCGTGGCGAAACGCGCCCGGTGATGGTCATTGCCTTCGTCGCGGTGGGTGTGAACGTGCTGGCGAACAACGCGCTGATGTTCGGCCGCTGGGGTTTCCCGGCGCTCGGCCTGGTCGGCACCGGCTACGCGACCTCGATCGTCTACAGTTTGATGGCCGTGCTGCTGGCGCTCTACGTGGTGCGTCGCGAAGCGGAGCATCCCGTCTTGCGCTGGGCTCGCGTGAGGCGCGAGCGCCTCGGCGAGGTCGTACGCCTGGGCTGGCCGATCGCCCTCACGGTGGCGTTCGAGACCGGCCTCTTCGGCATGACCGCCTTCCTGATGGGGCTCCTGAGCCAGACCGAGCTGGCCGGTCACCAGATCGCCATCCAGAGCGCGTCGTTCACGTTCATGATCCCGCTCTCTCTCGGCGTGGCCACCTCGGTCCGCGTGGGCCAGGCGGTGGGGCGCGGCGATCCGCCGGGGACACGGATCGCGGGCTGGGTCGGCATGGGCCTCGCGGTCGGCTTCATGTGCCTGACCGCGCTGCTGTTCTGGACCGCGCCTCGCGTGGTGATCGGCTTCTACCTCGACCTCGACGACCCGGCCAACAGCGGCGTGATCGCGCACGCCAGCGCCTTCTTGCGCGTCGCGGCGATGTTCCAGCTGGTCGACGGTCTGCAGGTCTCCGCCATCGGCGCCTTGCGCGGTCTCAAGGACACCCGGGTCCCGATGCTGATCACCTTGATCGCCTACTGGCCGATCGGCATCGGCGTCGGTGTCTACCTGGCGTTCGGGCTGGACTGGCAGGGCGTAGGCCTCTGGTACGGGCTGGTCGCCGGGCTCGCGGTCGCCGCGGTGTGGTTAGTCAGCCGCTTCGCAGCGCTGGTGCGTCGGTTACGATGACGCCCCGGAGGGCAACGTTGAGCACGTTCATCTCGATCTCGATCTACGCGGTGATGGTCCTGATCGGTCTCACAGCCGCAGCGGGCGGCCTGATCATGCTGGGCCGCTGGATCATCGTGCGCACCCACGATCCCGACGCCGAGGCGCACTGAGAGCGCCGCGCGAGCACGGCGGCATGACCGAGCGCTTGCGGGCGCTGGCCGCCGGCCGCGTCGTCGAGGTGCGCGAGGCGGCAGCCGTGCTGCGGAGCGTCTACTTCGCGGTCTTCGCCGCGCAGTCGCTGCTGGCACTCCTGCTGGGTACGGCGCTCACCAGGCTGGTCCCGGGGACGGGCGCCGCCGGAGCTGGCAGCAGCGTGCTCGGGGCGGTGCTGTTGACCGCGGCCATACTGCACCTCCCGGTGGGCTGGCTGCTGGGGCGCGCAGCGATTCGCGCCGGCGGTCGCCGCAGCGCCCTCTCGGGCACCGTCTCGGCCGCCGTGCTGCTCTCGGTCCCCGCCTGGTTCGCCGTGTTGCTCCTGGCGTCCGGCCAGCGGCCGCTGTACCTGCTCGGCATCGTCGCCGTGCTGGCGGTCGCGGCCGGCCTCGGCCTGCCGATCACGCGGGTCGCGGCGCGCTGTGCAACGACCTTTGAGCCCGCGGCCGAGCCGGAGCCCCCGGCCGAGTCTGAGCCCGCGGCCGAGCCGGAGTCCGCGGCCGAGCCGGAGCCGGCGGCCGGCGGCCGCGCGCCGGGACGCCTCGGCAACGAGCGGAGAGCGCCGAGAGAGGAAAGCCTGCCATGAGCCTCGACTTCACCTGCCCCTATCCGTCGCAGCGCATGCCGCTGCTGGCGCGCAACGTCGTCGCCACCTCGCAGCCGCTGGCGGCCCAGGCGGGCCTCAACGTGATGTCGCGCGGGGGCAACGCCGTCGACGCCGCGATCGCCGCCGCGGCGGTGCTGACCGTCGTCGAGCCCACGAGCAATGGGCTGGGCGCCGACGCCTTCGCGCTGGTGTGGGACGGGCGGCGCCTGCACGGGCTCAACGGCTCGGGCCGCAGCCCTCGGGGTCTCACGCCGGAGCGCTTCGCGCGCTCCGAAGCCATCCCGATGACTGGCTGGGACAGCGTCACCGTACCCGGGGCCGTGTCGGCCTGGGTAGCACTGCACGAGCGCTTCGGGACACTGCCGCTGAGCGCGTTGCTCGAGAGCGCCGTGCGCTACGCCGAGGCCGGCTTCCCGGTATCGCCGCTCATCGCCCAAGGCTGGGCCGCGAGCCGGAGTCGCTTCGCACACCGTGCGGACTGGTCGGCTGCCTTCGCGCCGGACGACCGCACGCCGGCGGCGGGGGAGACCTGGCGCTTCCCGGATCAGGCGCGCACGCTCTCTCGCATCGCCGAGACACGCGGCGAGGCCTTCTACCGCGGCGAGCTGGCCGATGCGATGGTCGCGCACGCACGCAGCGAAGGCGGGCTGCTCGACCACGCTGACTTAGCCGAGCACCAGCCGGAGTGGGTCGAGCCGCTCGAGACGGCCTACGGCGAGCTCACGCTGCACGAGATCCCCCCGAACGGCCAGGGCCTGGCTGCCCTCATGGCGCTCGGCATCCTGCGTCACCGCAGCGACCTGCACGACCACCCGCTCGACTCCGCGCCCTGGCTGCACCTCCAGATCGAGGCGATGAAGCTCGCTCTGGCCGATGCGGAGCGCTGGATCGCCGATCCGGCGGCGATGACCGAGATCGGCTGGGACGACCTGCTCGATGACGGCTACCTCGCTTCGCGGGCGGCGCTGATCGATCCGTCCGCGGCCGGCGATCCGGGCCACGGGAGGCCCGCGGGCGGCGGCACCGTGTACCTCGCGGCCGCCGACGCTGGGGGCCGGATGGTCAGCTTCATCCAGTCGAACTACTACGGCTTCGGGTCCGGCGTCGTGGTTCCCGGAACCGGCATCGCGCTCCAGAACCGCGGGCTCGGCTTCGTGCTCACGCCCGGTCATCCCAACCGTGTCGCGGGCGGCAAGCGCCCGTTCCACACGATCATCCCGGCGTTCCTCACCCAGGCTGGCATGGCCCGTTGCAGCTTCGGGGTCATGGGGGGGCCGATGCAGGCACAGGGACACGTGCAGATGACGCTGCGGCTGGTCGACCATCGTCAGAACCCCCAGGCCGCATCGGATGCGCCTCGCTGGCGCGTCGTCGCTCGGCGCCAGGTGGCGCTCGAGGCGGGCGTTCCGGCAGCCGTCAGGCAGGGACTCGCACAACGCGGGCACGAGGTGATCGACACGCCGCCCGAGCAGAGCTTCAGCTTCGGCGGCGCGCAACTGATCTGGCGCGGCGCGGATGGCTACGTTGCCGGATCCGACAGTCGCAAAGATGGACAGGCGGTAGGGTACTGACAGCGCGGGCGGCCCGGCGGGCAGTGACCCCGGCTGCGCGCGCCGGAAGGAGGTCGCCAATGCCGACCGCTACGACAGGCGACACCGTCCACGTCCACTACACCGGCCGTCTCGAAGACGGCACGGTGTTCGACAGCTCCGAGGGCCGCGATCCGCTGGCGTTCACCGTCGGTGCGGGTCAGGTCGTCCCCGGCTTCGAGGACGCCGTGGCAGGCATGCAGGTCGGGGACAGCAAGACCGTGAAGATCGGCCCCGCCGACGCCTACGGAGAGCGCCGCGACGACTTGTTCCTCGACGTGCCGAACGAGCAGCTGCCTGATGACCTCGCTCCTCAGATCGGCATGGAGCTGGCGCTGCGCGGTGAGGACGGGCAGGCGGTACCCGTGCGGGTGGCCGCCGTCGACGACGAAACCGTGACGCTCGACGCGAACCACCCGCTGGCAGGGCACGCCTTGACGTTCGACGTGGAGCTCGTCGCCATCGACTGAGAGCGCCGCTGCGACTGGCGGCGGACGTACGCCCGACTGAGCAGCCTCGCTGCGGGGGTGGCGGACGTACGCCGCCAGCGGTCGATCAGTACGTGTCGTACTTGTTGCGCGCGTCCTGCAGCAGGTGAGCCATGTCGAGAGCCCTGGAGGTGCCGATCACCACGCAATCCACCGGGTTGTCGGCGAGCGCCACGGGGATGCTGGTGATGCGCTGCAGGAACTGGTCGAGCGCCCGGAGCTGCGAGCCGCCCCCGATCAGGACGATGCCGCGCTCGATCACGTCCGAGATCAGCTCGGGCGGCGCCCGTTCGAGGACTTTCCGCACGCCCACCGCCACCTTGTCGAGCGAGTCTCGGAGCGCGCCGACGACGTCCTCGCTCGAGATCACCACCGTCTTGGGCATGCCGTCGATGAGGTCGCGGCCGCGTACCTCCATCTCCTCGGTCTCGCCGCCGGACGGCATCATCGCCGCGCCCACCGTGCGCTTGATCTCCTCGGCCGTGCGATCGCCGATCAGCAGGTTGTGCCGCGCCTTGACGAAGGCCATGATGTCGCGGTCGAAGGTGTTGCCGGCTATCCGCAGCGACTCAGAGACCACGATGCCGCCCATGGACAGCACGGCGATGTCGGTGGTCCCGCCGCCCACGTCGATCACCATGGTGCCGACCGGCTCCTCGATGCGGACCCCCGCGCCGATCGCGCCTGCGATCGGCTCCTCGATCAAGAGCGCCTTGCGGGCCCCGATCTCGTGCACGGCTTGCACCACGGCCCGCTTCTCGACCTCGGTGATGCCTGAGGGGATGCAGACCATGATGGTGGGCCGCAGGAACCGCGCGGGCCCGATCAGCACCTTGCGGATGAACGCCTTGAGCATGATCTCGGTGAGGGTGTAGTCGGCGATCACGCCGTCGGCCATCGGCCGCACGGCCATGACGTTCCCGGGCGTGCGCCCCAGCATCCGGTAGGCCTCCTCGCCGACGGCCTTGACATCGGTGGTGCCCTTCACCACGGCGATCACCGCCGGTTCGCGCAGTACGACGCCTTTGCCCTTGAGGTGGATGCGCACGGTGGTAGTGCCGAGGTCGACGCCGATCATGGCGCCACGCTACCACCCGCGCTCGCTCGCGACGTGGCGCTGCGCGAGCGGCACCTGGCGCGGGTAGCATGGCGTGATATGCGCCCCCCGGATGCCCCCGTCAGACCGCCCTATAGCGCGCTGGCGGAGGTGTACGACGTCATCATGCAGGACGTGCCCTACGACGAATGGTGCGACTTCGTGCTCATGCAACTCGCGCTGCGGGGCTGGTCTGGGAGCCGCGTGCTCGACCTCGGCTGCGGCACGGGGAGAGCCGGCTCGCACTACCGGGAGCGGGGCTTCGAGGTCCTCGGCGTCGATCCGTCGGCGGCGATGATCGGGGCTGCGCGCCGACGCGACCCGGCCGGCTCCTATCTCGTCGGCGATGCCCGCACGTTGGCGCTCGGTGCGCGGTTCGACCTGGTGATCGCGGTGTTCGATGCGCTCAACAACCTCACCGGCGACGACGAGCTGGCACAGGCCTGCCGGCGAGTCGCTCGCCACCTGCGGCCGGGCGGCGCGTTCGTGTTCGACGTCAACACCAGCGTCGGGCTCGAGGCTCTCTGGGAGGACGACGTCGCCGAGGGCTGGGCCGGCGACGTCTACTACCGCTGGGAGCACAGCTGGGACCCGCTGAGGCGCCGCGCCCAGGTCGTG
This sequence comes from Trueperaceae bacterium, assembly GCA_007121175.1. Taxonomy (GTDB): domain Bacteria; phylum Deinococcota; class Deinococci; order Deinococcales; family Trueperaceae; genus CSSed10-48. The sequence continues at coordinate 9,230 of SKMG01000415.1, forward strand.
GCCTACTGCCGTGGGCCATCGGGCGCGTTCGTGGAGCACCACGAGGAGCGACCCTTCGATCCGCCCGAACTCCACAGCGCCCTGCGCGCAGCAGGCTTCGTCACCATCGAGGTGATCACCTATCCGAGCGGGCGGAACGCGACCGAGGACGATCCGCGGGTGTGGGCCGTGGCGCTTCGGCCGCCGCTCA
>SKMG01000313.1 GCA_007121175.1 Trueperaceae bacterium
CGGCCCGAGCGCCGCGACGAGCGGCCGCCAGGGCCCCGCCGACCCGTCGAGGATCGGCACCTCCGGCCCCTCTACTTCGATGACCACGCCGGCCCAGAAGCCGGCGGCGCGCAGCGCCGCGAGCAGGTGCTCGACCGTCGCGATGCGGACGCCGTCGCTGCCGAGCACGGTGCAGCGGTCGGTCGAGATCACGGCGCTGGCGTCCACCGGTAGGTCGCGGCCAGCGAGCCGGAAGCGCAGCGGTCCGTCGTCACGGTGGAGGCGGACTCGTCCGGTGCGGCCGGTGTGGATGCCGACGCCCTCGACCAGGCCCGCGTTCACCGGCCCGGGCCCTCGCCGCCGTCTCGGCAGCTGCCGGCGGCCGTTCCACGGAGCGTGCGCCACATCGCCTCGAGCCTGCCGATCAGGTAGCGTTCGCGGATCCAGCTGCGCACGGGTTGGGCCGGGAACCCGCCCCACGCCTCGCCGGCGGGCACGTTCTTGGTCACGCCGGCGCGTCCGGCCAGGCGCGCGCCGGCGCCGATCGTCACGTGATCGGCCACGCCGACCATGCCCCCGAGCAGCGCACCGTCGGCGATGCTCGCGCTGCCCCCGATGCCGCAGAGCCCGGCGATCACCACGTCGTCGCCGATCTGCACGTTGTGCCCGACCTGCACGAGGTTGTCGAGTTTGCAGCGGTTCCCGATACGGGTGGGATGGAGCGTGCCGCGGTCGATGCAGGCGTTGGCGCCGATCTCGACGTCGTCGCCGATGTCGACGCCGCCCAAGTGGTGGATCTTCTCCGCGCCCTGGGGGCCGAAGGCGTAGCCGAAACCGTCCGCGCCGACGACCACACCGGCGTGGAGTCGGCAGCGCCGTCCGAGCCGGACCCCGTCGTAGAGCGTCACGCGCGCGAAGAGGACGGTGTCGTCGCCGAGCTGCGCGTCCTCGCCTACGCTCGCGAGCGGGCCGATCACCACTCGGTCGCCCAGCCGGGCTCGGGCGGCTACGACCGCGCCGGGCCCGACACGCACGTCACGGCCCAGCCGGGCGCTGGGGTGCACGACGGCGCTACGGTCCACGCCCTCGGCCGCTGCTGGCGGACGGTGGTCGAGCGCACGGCTGAGGCGCGCTAGCGCGAGCCGGGCGTCATCGACCAGCAACAGAGCGAGGCCCGCAGCCGCCGCGGAGCGCAGCAGCGCGGCGCGCTCGCCTTCGTCGGCGGGGCGGGCCACGACGGCCTTCGCGCCGCGCGCCCGCAGTTCGGCTACGTCTGCGTGCTCCGCGTCGAGCACGACCACGATCGCGCCCTCGACGGGAGCGTCGGGAGGGCAGAGCGTGGTGACGCTGCGCGCGGGTCCGTGGTGCTCGGCGCCGATGGCGGCGGCGAGCGCCGTGCTCTCGTGATCGCCCCCGTCAGCCGTCGTCATCGTCGTCCTCGAGCTCCAGCGGCAGCCGCTCAACGCCGTGCACGACGTACGGGAAGGAGCGCCGCGCGAGCAGCTGCCAGCGCCCCTGCGCATCGCGGACCTCGATCACCAGGTCGCCGCTGCGGGGTCGCTCGCGCAGCACCGCGAGCAGCTCGGCATACGAGAGCACCAGCGTGTCGATGCCGCCCTCGTGGTCGTCGTCGCGGGGTTCGGCAGCGCCTCGGATCACCAGCTCCGCATCGGGGTGCAGGGCGTCGGGCAGGGTGACGCTGAGCGTGTGCACCTCGCTCTGCCGCCGCCAGGGCTGCAGCCGGAGGTGCAGCCCGACCGCGCCGCCGGCGCGGATCGGTCCCCCCTCCAAGAGCGCCTGGACCAGCTCGCCGTCGCGGCGCGCTTCGTCGAGTTCGATCAGCAGCCGCAGCCCCTTCGGTCTGGGCGCCTCGAAGGCGTTGGCCGCCAGCAGCGCCAGCGGCGCGCCGGCCATGCGGGCCGCAGCCAGCGCCACGTCCGCGGGGTGCGAGACCTCCTCGAGCAGCCGCAGCGGCGGCCCTCCGTCGAGCTCCAGCTCCCAGGCCAGCGTGGCGCTGCCGGGAGAGACGCGGCGCCAGGCGCGGTCGATGCCCTCGAGCGTGGCGACGGCCACCAGCAGCGGCCAGAGCGGCTCGGCCGTCGCCACCTCGAAGCGGAGCGTCTCGCGCCGCGCGCCGATGTCGACGTTGAGCGTGACCGGCAGCAGCCGGGGCTTCTGGCCGAGGCGGGCGGTGATGCCCGTCGGCGTGTCCGCCACCACCGCACCTAAGAGGTCGGGTGCGAGGTTGGCGAGCTTGAAGGGCACGCGCCGGCTCGGCACGATCGCGGTGATGTCGGCCCCGGCGAGCGCCCAGGAGGCGGGCCCGGTGCCCAGGAACGGGTGACCGAACGCGAGCAGCTCGTCGCCGACGATCTCGGTGACGGTGCCGATGGCGGCGACGTCGAGGTCGCCCCGCACCAGCTGGAGCGCGACGGCGGAGCCGGCGCGGAGCTCGCGGTCGCCCTCGTCGACGCCAGCTGCGGCTCCGCCAGCGGAGAGCGCCATGAGGCGCTGGGGCGCGAGCGTGAGCACCGTGTCCTCGAGCAGCGACAGCGCCCGCTCGCCGAGGCCCGCGACCAGCACTGGCGTCGCCACCGCGCGGGCCCCGGCCGGCAGCGGGGGCAGGGCCTCGCCGAGCGGCTCGTCGCGCATGGCCTCGATCGGCATCACCAGCGCCAGGTTGCCGTCGCTCTCGGGGAAGACGTAAGCGATGGCGCCGAGCAGCGACTGCCGGCCGTCGAGGTCGAGGTAGACCGGGCTCCCGCTCATGCCCGCCGCGACCCCGCCGGCGGCTTCGATCAGCTCGCCGGACGCGCGGATGAGCAGCAGTGGCAGCCCGCCCGGGCCGAGCCCTCGCTGCAGCGCCAGCACCTGGACCTCGAAGCGCTCGAGACGGTTGCCGGCGGCGGCGGTGACGCCGAAGCCCGCCAGGCCGGGCTCGATGCGCTCGAGCGGGAAGGCCGGCAGCCGCGCCGCCGGACCCGCGGGTGGCGGCTCCTGTCCGGCCCCCGTTCCGGCGCCGGCCAGCAGCGCGCACGCCAGCAGCGCGCACGCCAGCAGCCTGCGCAGCTGCGGGACGCACAGCGAGCGCGATGAGCGCGACGAGGCGACGGCGCGCATCAGCGACGCAAGAAGGTGTCGGAGATCAGCGCGTCCTGCAAGACCGGGATCATGTCGAGGGCCTGGCCAGTGCCCAGCGCCACGCAGTCGGTCGGGTTCTCGGCCACTACCACCGGGATGCCGGTGGTCTGCCGCAGCAACTCGTCGAAGTTGAGCAGCAGCGCTCCGCCGCCGGTCATGATGATGCCGCGGTCGATGACGTCCGAGACGAGTTCCGGCGGCGCGGCCTCGAGCACCCGCCGGACGCCGTCGGCGATCTTCTGGATCGGCTCCTTGAGCGCCTCGACCGTGTCCTCGGTGGCGACCCGGATGGTCTTGGGCAGGCCGTTGATCAGGTCGCGGCCGCGCACCTCGATCTCACGGCTGTCGTCGGGTCGCACCATCACGGCGGCGCCGACCTTCATCTTCACCTCTTCGGCGGTGCGGTCGCCGATCAGCAAGTTCTCCTTGTGCCGGATGTAGCGGATGATCGCCTCGTCGAACTCGTTGCCGGCGATGCGCAGCGACTCCGAGACGACGATGCCACCCAAGCTGATGATGGCGACGTCGGCGGTGCCGCCGCCGATGTCGACGATCATCGAGCCGGTGGGCTCGGCGATCTGGACGCCGGCGCCGATGGCGGCCGCGAGCGGCTCCTCGATCAAGAACGCCTTGCGGGCTCCGACCTCGCGGGTCGCCTGCAGCACGGCCCGCCGTTCCACCTCGGTCACGCCCGAGGGCACGCACACCATGATGTGCGGCTTGAAGAACCGGCCCGCGCCGCTGACGACCTTGCGCACGAAGGACTTGAGCATCTTCTCGGTCAGGTCGTAATCGGCGATGACGCCGTCACGCATCGGCCGCACCGCGACGATGTTGCCGGGCGTGCGCCCGAGCATGCGGTAGGCCTCGTCGCCGACCGCCTTGACGTCGCCGGTGTCGCGGACCATCGCGATGACGGAAGGCTCGCGCAGCATGATGCCGCGGCCCTTCACGTAGATCAGGACGGTCGCCGTCCCGAGGTCCACGCCGATCTCCTGCCAGAATCTCATCATCCACTCTCCAGGCGCTGGGGTCGCCGTAGGCGCAGCTGCGGCGTGCCGTGGTGCAGGGCGCGTGGCGCCGCGGTCGGTGCAGTATACCTACGCCGCCCGGGCCCACTGGCCGGTCGCCCTAGCCGTAGCGTGGCTCGGGAGGCGCCCCGCCGGTCACCCGGCGAGCGTGCCAGGAGGCATCCGGCGGCAGGTCCTCGAAGCGGGGCCAGCCGTCTGCCGGGAGCGCCTCGCGCTCGACGATGAGCGGCATGAGAGCTGTGGCTGCGGCAGCCGGGAGAGGGCGCGAAGTGGCGGCCGTCGCGGGCCCGGCGGGCGTTGCGACGGGCCCCAGCTGATCGCGGCCGAGGCGCGTTGCGACGAGCGCGTGCACCCGGCCGCGCCGGGCGTCGACCAGCGCCCAGCCGGTCTCGCCCTCGTCGAGCGCCCCGAAGGCGATCGCCTCGAGCGTGCTGCTGCCCGCGACCGGTACGCCGAGCGAGCGGCCCAGACCGAGCGCGGCGGCGACGCCGATGCGGATGCCAGTGTAGGAGCCTGGCCCGACCCCGACACCGATCGCGCTCAGGTCCTCGCGTCGCACGCCGTGGCGCTCGAGGAACGCCGCGAGTTCTGGCATCAGCCGGCCGGCCATGGCGCGGTCGAGCCGCTCCGCGCTGCGCTCGACGGCATCGCCATCGGCGTCGAAGAGCGCCAGCGAGAGCCAGGCTGTGGCGCAGTCGAGGCCCAGGATCCATTCGCTCACGGCGCCCATGCTAGCGCCTCGGAGGACGCCGCCAGGTGGCGCCGTAGAGCGCGACGTCGGGGTCGCCGGCGCGGTCGAGCGACAGGTGAAACGCCTCGGGCTCCTCGTCGAGCAGCGACTCGCCCCACTCGACCACCGTGAGCCTAGCGCGCTCGCGCAGCTCGTCGAGCCCGAGGGCTCGCAGTGCAGCGGCCCGCTCGAGCCGGTAGGCATCGACGTGGATGAGGGTGCCTGCCGGGGTGGGGTACTCGTGGACGAGCGCGTAGGTCGGGCTGGTCACCTCGGCAGCGCTCCCGAGGGCGCGGGCCAAGTGCCTGACGAAGGTCGTCTTCCCGGCGCCCAGCGGCCCGCTCAGCACCAGCAGCGAGCCGGCCGGCAGGGCGTCGGCTGCGGCCCGCGCGAGCGCGGCCACCGCCCGTTCATCCGGTAGCGCCACCCGTTCGTGGTGCTCGTTCAGCATCGGCGCGACGTGGCGCCGCGCATCACGACGGCGCGAGCGCGTCAGCCAGGGCCTGCCGTTGGCGGCGTAGGCGCCCGCTCAGTGCGCTGATCGCGCCGCCGCTGCGCACCATCACCAGCGCCTGGCTGCCGTGCCCAAGTGGCGCGAGCAGTGCATGTGCCTCGCCGAGGACCAGTTCCACGAGTTCGGGCGCGTCGCCGAGCGGCTCGGCCAAGCTGTCCCAGCTGTGCGCGGCGTCGCGCAGCGCCGCGAGCAGCGGCGTGGCGTCGAGCGAACCCAGGTCGCCCGCTCGCACGGCGCCGTCAGCGCCGATCACCGCCGCGGCCACCACGTCGTCGAGGTCTCGGAGCTCAGCGAGCAGCGCCTGCAGCGGCGCATCGCGGGCCATGCCAGGGTCGCCGGTTCGCTCCCGCTCCTCGGCGGCGTTCGAGCGGACGTTCGAGCGGGCGTTCGAGCCCGCGTCCGAGCCGACGCCGTCGTCCGCTGGCTCTGCGTCCAGGGCGTCGAAGCCGGCGAGCATGTCGTCGAGCAGGTTGCCCGCCACCAGCTGGTCGGCGACCGCCCGGGTCGCCTCGTACGCCTTCGCGAGGCGCTCCAGCAGCCGCTCCGATCCCGCGAGTGCGCGCTCGAGCTGGTGCTGCAAGCCCGGCGAGACCCGCGACAAGGCGGCGCGCTGCGAATCGAGATGCGTCAGCACGCGGCGCACGGTCGCAACGTCGTCGTTGTTGAGCCGCTCGACCTGCTCGAAGGTCGCCAGCGCGGCGTCCAGCCTGGGGCCGAAGCGCTCCAGGCGATCGCGCAACTGGGCCTCGACGAGTTCGAGCGCCGCTTCAGCGCCCAAGAGCGCGCGGTCGGCGAGGCCGTTGCCGCCGAGCGCGTCGCGCGCCTCGTCGAGCGCCTGGGCGAGCGCCGGCAGTCCCGGCACGCCCGCCGACTCGAGCCTGGCGTGGGCGTGCTGCAGCCGTTGCCAGCGCGCCTGGTCCCGCTCCCGCGCGCGCTCGCGCTCCTCGGCGACGAGCTCCCGCAGCTGTGAGAGGTCGCTGAAGCGCCCGGCCTCGAGTTGCCGGGCGGCGTTCTGCAGCGCCCGCAGGATGCTCGTGCTGCTCACCTCACCGGCCTGCTTGCCGAGGGCGTCGAGCTGGCGCGCGTGCTCGGTCACGGCGTCCGCATGGAGCTGGTCGATCAGCGAAGAGAGCGCCACCGCGTGGGCGTCGCTCAAGCCTTCACGATCGAGGGCGTCGGCTACCTCGCGCCGCAAGACCACGGTCCTGGCGCGCAGCGCCGGCAGGTCCGGCAGCGCCGTCAGTCGGGCGCCCAGCTCTCGCAAGCGAGCGTGCAGGCGCTCTTGGTCGCCGTCGGCGCGCTCGGCGAGCGCGTGCTCCCAGCGCTGTTCGACGTGCTGCGCCTGCTCGACCGCGCGATCGTCGAGCCGGTCCTCGGCCTCCGCCGCGCGGACCGCCTCGAGCGCCGCGTGCAGCGCCTGTCGCGGCGCGACGAGACCGTAGGTGTCGGCGCCTGGATCGCGCTCGCTGGCCTGGACCAGGCGTTCGAGCACCGCCCGCTGCTGGCGTCGCCGGGCGGCCTGATGCGCGCGGACATCGGCTTCGCGGCGTGAGCGCTCCTCGGCGCGCTCGACCGCACTACGCTGTCGCTCGCGCAGCGCGATCACGTCAGCGAAGGGCGGCAGCCCCTCCTGGAGCACGTCGAGCGCCACCGTGACGGCGCGCTCGAGGCCGGCGTCCTCCTCGCCCAGCTCACCGAGCTGTTCAGAGAGCGCCTCGAGCTCCTGTCTCAGATGAGTTCGCTGGGTGCTGGTGGCGTCGTCGAGCGCTCGACGTAGCGCCTCGAGCTCTCCACCCAGCGTCCGCTCGTGGTCCAACTCTGCGCGGGCAGCCCAGAAGCGCCCGGTGAGCGACGGCAGGTAACGCAGCAGCTCCGCATGGTGCGTCTCGAGCGCATCGAGCTGCTTGCGCTCGGCGTCGACGTCGAGTCGGCGCAGCCGCTCGCTCGCCTCGGGGGTCAGCAGCGCCGCATCGATGCTGACCGGGGCCAGTTCGTCGTCGGCGGAGCCGACCTCCGCCGGCCCGCCGACTGGCGTGGGCTCGGAGGCACGCCCCGCAGCCGGCACCGCCACGCTCGTCTCCATCAGCTTGCGCAGATCTCTCGCGAGGCTGGCGGCGCGCTGGACTTCACCCTCGGCGAGCTCCCGGTCGCGTTGCGCTTGGCGGATCTGCCCGATCAGCGCCTCGAGGCGCCGAACGCGCGGGCCGCCCAGCGACGTCACGATCTCGAGCGACTCCTCGAGCTCGCCGAGCTCGCGGGCCTGGAGCACGAGTTGGTCCTCGAGCTTCTGCTCGACCAGCTGCAGCTGGTCTGCGGCCTCGCCCAGGCTGGCCGTGGCGTCGCGGCCGGCACTCGACTCCTGCTCGGCGACCTGGATCAGCGCTCGCAGCTTGCGGACCTCGGGCCAGTCGAAGTAGAGGTTGAACGGCCTCAGCGCTGCGCGCAGGGCATCGATCCGCGCTCGCGTGGCCGCGTGGCGGTCCTCGCCAGCAGCGTCGCCGGCGTCGACGAGCTCCCTGGAGCGGGCGTCGGCATCCGTCGCAGCGGGCTCCCCATGGTCGACCGGAGCCAGCTGCTCCTCCGCCCGTCCCGCCGCCTGCGCCGTGATGCGCTCACGGAACGCGGTCACCGCCGACCGCGCCTGCTCCCCGGGCATCAGCGTCTGCAGATGGCGGAAGGCGAACTCCGTGAGCACGGTCTCGACGTCCTCGAGCGCCATGTCTGCGGGGGCGCGACCCGCCTTCGTCAGGCCCTCGCGCAGCACCAGCGACACGACCCTCGGCGCGAGGGCCGACTCCAGCGCTTCGACGGTCGCCTGGTAGATACGGTTCGGCTTCATTGCTCCTCGGGTTGGGCCGCCGCCAAGGCGGTCGGGCGGCGACGGCTACGGCTCTAGTCTTCGTCCCAATCGATCGACTCGCTGGTGGCACCGGCGCGGGCCGCCGTACGGGTCGCGGTGCGGGTGGTGGTGACACTGGTCGCCTTGCTTCGCGGGCGCCGGCGCCCGATCAGGCCGAACTGGGCGCAGATGCCGTAGAGCCCGCCAATCGCGAAGATGACGGCGAGCACCGAGATGGCGGTCCAGGCCGCATGCCCCATGGTACCCGAGAAGGGGGAGAGCGCCGCGAGCGTGCGCAGGACGTCGATCTGGGCGAACTCGACGAGCAACACCGACAGCCCCACGAGCCCTTCGAAGAGTGCCGGCAGCAGCAGCAAGAACAGTGCGATCCCGACGAGTTGCCAGTTGCGGTTGCCGCCGCCGAAGGCGAGGTTGGAGAGGGCGAGCGGGATCAACGCCAAGAGGCCCAGGGCCACGAGCACGATGGCGCGCGGCAGGCCAGACCAGATCTGCATCGTCTGACGGGCTCCGGTGAAGAGCGGGGACTCGGCGGTGCCGGCCAGGGCGCGTCGGGCTGTGTCCACCTGCCCCGCGGCCACGGCGACGTCGCTGGTGCGCAGCCCCGGCTCGCTGATCAGCTGCCGCAGCAGGCTCGAGGTGTCGGCGTCGAGCATCGCGAAGCGGGCCCGCACGACGTTCGACAGCAGCGCGTCGTAGCGCTCCGAGGCCTGGCTGAGGGCGCGCTTGGCGGCCGGCTCGTCGCCGCGCTGGGCGGCGGCGAGCGCGTCGGCGACAGGTGCCGCGACCGCATCGCCGACCTGGGAGAGGCGCGCGAAGCCGGCGTCGAGCAGCGTCTCGGCCAGCGCCTGGCGTTGGGGTAGGTCGACGCCGGCGGCCGCGAGGTCGCGCTCGAGCGGTTCGAGGCGGGCCTGGCGCAGGTCCGCCTCGACTTCGAGTCGGAAGGCGGCGAGGTCGGCCTGGCTCATCAG
>SKMG01000308.1 GCA_007121175.1 Trueperaceae bacterium
CGAGTAGGTCGCGGCTACGGGCTCGGCACGACCCACGGCGACGGATAATGCGGCAATGCCGATCGTTGCCTGCCCCTCCGAGGCGTTCGACGACGCCTGGGCCCTCGTGCGACGTGTGTTCCCGCGCATGGGCCCCATCGAGCGGCTGAGCCACGTGATGCTGAGGCGTCCCGAGAGCTTCTCTGCGCGTGCCCTGATGCGCGCCGCAGGCATTCGGGACCTGCTCGCTTTCGATGTCGAGCTCGACGAGCGTGGCCGTGTGCTCGCCACTGGCGGCCTCTACCGGTACCGCGCCGACGCTGATGACGCCTCGTGGCTCGCCTGGTTCTGCGTGGCTCCCGAAGCGCGGCGCCGCGGTCTGGGGCAGGCGGTACTCGAGCATATGGAGCGCCGGGCGATCGGCATGGGGCACACGGTGCTGCGGCTCTACACCTCGACCGACGCGAACGAGGCCGCGGCCCAGCGGCTCTACCAGAAGAACGGCTACGTCGAGCTGGCCCGCAGCGACGGGCTGAGCGTCACGACGATTTTCCGGGAGAAGCGGCTGGTGCCCCCGACGGACCCGGCCTAGCGGGGATCGATGGGGGCCGTGCCGTGCGCCCCTAGGGCCATATGCCTCTGCTCGCGCGCAGCGCGAGCCGCGAGTATTGTCCGGTGTCCGCATCCTGGCGGTCTCGCGTGGACGCGCGTTCCCGCGGACCCGCGCGGCGCTCCGGCGCCGCGCGCGAGCCGCTCGGCACGCTGAGTCGCCTCGCGGCGCGGCGTTTCGCGGCGCGGCGTCTCGCGACGTCCGCCCCGGTCGGCACGCGCTCCTCGGGGGCCGCGGCGTGATCATCGGGTTCATCGGCGGCATCGGCGTCTTCCTGCTCGGCATGGTGCTCATGACCGAGGGACTGCGGGCCCTGGCGGGGCGTTCGCTGCGGCGCGGCCTCGCGCGCTTCACCGGCACCCGGCTCTCGGCGGTGGTGAGCGGTGCGGTCGCCACCACCTTGGTGCAGTCGTCGACCGCCACCACCATGACCACCATCGGCCTCGTCGCCGCCGGCCTGCTGCCGATGGTGAACGCCGTGGGCGTGATCCTGGGCGCCAACCTAGGCACCACGACCATGGCCTGGATCGTCGCCTACTTCGGCCTCAAGCTCGACATCTCCGCCATCGCGATGGTCGCCGTCGCGGCTGGGGCGCTGTTGCGACTGCTCGGGCGCGGCCGGCTCTCCACCGTGGGTCTGCCGATCGCCGGCTTCGGGCTGCTCTTCGTCGGCATCGGCTTCATGCAGGGCGCGATGGCCGGCGTGTCGGACGCCGTCGACCTCGGCGCGCTCTCGACCGACTCCTTCGGCGGGCTGCTGCTGCTGGTGCTGATCGGCGCGGTGATGACGGTCCTGATGCAGGCGTCGGGAGCCGCGGTCGCGGCGACGCTCACGGCGCTCGCCGCCGGCGCCATCGGCCTGGAGCAGGCGGCCGCCATGGTGATCGGCCAGAACATCGGCACCACCCCCAAGGCCCTGCTGGCCGCCCTGGGCGCGACCGCCCCCGCCCGCCGCACGGCGCTGGCGCACGTGCTGTTCAACGTCGGCACCGCCGTGGTGGCGCTCGCGATCTTGCCCGTTTTCCTCGTGGGCGCCGCAGCCGTGACCGGCGGTCCGGGTGAGGGCGATCCCGCGATCACCCTGGCCGTGTTCCACAGCGCCTTCAACCTGCTCGGCGTGGTGCTGGTCCTGCCCTGGCTGGGTACCTTCACGCAGCTCGTCTCCAAGCTGGTCCCGGACCGCGGACCGGCACTCACCCGCTTCCTCAGCCCGGCTGTCGCGGCCGAGCCGACCGTGGCCGTCAAGGCGGCCCGCACCACGCTGCTGATGAGCGGCGCCGAGGTGGCCGACGAGGCGATGCTGCTAGGGACGCGCGCGCCGTCCGCGCGCGAGGCCCAGGCCGCCAGGCTCCGGCTCCAGCGCTCGATCGGCGCGCTCGACGAGACCGCCACCTTCCTCGCCAGCGTCCGCTCGGATCCCGAGCCCGAGCACGCCCACCGGCGCCACGTATCGGTCCTGCACGCGCTCGATCACCTCCAGGGCGCGGTCGGACTGCTGGGACCGTCGGAGGCGCTCGACCACTTCGCCCGCGACCGCGAGATGGCGGAGCTCCGGGAGGTCCTGGCCGCCGCCCTTTCGGCGATGGTGGTCTGGTGCCCGGTGCTGGCGCCAGAGGCGCCGGCCGACGACGTGCTGGAGCTGTTCGCGAGCATCCCGCCGCTGCGCCGCCGGACACGCCGGCGGGTCCTGCGGCTGGTCGCTACCAGCGACGCCCATCCAGACGATGCCGATGTGGCCCTCGAGGCGCTCGCGTGGGTGGAGGCGTTCAGTCACCACATGATGCGCGCGGTGCACCACCTGCGGGAGCCGGCGCCCGGCGACGAGGCGTGAGGACCCCAGCGAGCGGGCGGTAGGCCCGCCGCGCCCGGACGCCACGCGGCCCAGGAGCGGTTCTCAGCCGGTCGCGGGCACCCCGGTGATGATCCGCTCGACCGCTTCGATCGTCGTCGACTTCGGATCGACGTCGTCGGCCACGACCTTGCCGCGCCGCAGCACCACGATCCGGTCCACCACCTGGAACACGTGGTGGATGTTGTGTGCGATGAAGATGAGCGAGTGACCGGAGTCGCGCGCGCCGCGCATGAAGCGCAACACCCCTTGGGTCTCCTCGACGCCGAGGTTGTTGGTCGGCTCGTCGAGCACGATCAGGTCGCTGTCGAAGTGCAGCGCCCGCGCGATCGAGACCGCCTGGCGCTCGCCGCCCGAGAGGTAGGAGACCGGCGTCGTCGCCGGGATGTCCTTGGTGATGCCGATGCGCTTGAGGAGCGTGCCAGCCACCTCGTTCATGGTGCGCTGGTCCATGCGGTTGAAGATCGGCGGACCGATCAGCGGCTCACGGCCGAGGAACAGGTTGCGGGCGATCGAGAGCTGCGTGACCAGCGCCGAGTCCTGGTGGATCGTCTCGATCCCCAGATTGATGGCGTCTGTCGTGTTGCGGATCAGCACCTTCTTGCCGCGCATGTAGATCTCACCTGACGTTGCGGAGACCGTGCCCGAGAGGATCTTGATCAGCGTCGACTTGCCGGCGCCGTTGTCGCCGAGCAGCCCAACGATCTCGTTCTCATACACTGCGAAGTCGACGCCGGCCAGCGCCGTGACTGGCCCGTACGACTTCGCGATGCCCACCATGCGCACCAGGTCAGCAGCCATGTCAGCCTGCCCCACTCGGGTGCCGGCGCGCGAGGTACGACTGCAGCGCCATCATGGTGAGGATGGTCACGCCGATGAAGATGTTGTAGGCCAGGCCGGGGACGCCGACCAGGACGATGCCGTTTCGCATCATCCGCAGCATGAACACGCCCAGCACGGTCCCGATGATGGTGCCGCGGCCGCCGCCGAGGGCGGTCCCGCCGATCACCACCATGGCGATCACCTCGAGCTCGTAGCCGGTGCCGCTGTTCGGGTTGGCCGCCGCGACGCGGATCGAGGAGGTGATGCCGGCGTAGGCGGCCATGAAGGCGGTGAGGATGAACAGCCAGGTCTTGGTGAGGCCGACCTTCACGCCGCGCGCTCGCGCCGACACCGGATTGCCGCCCGCGGCCTGGATCCAGTTGCCGATCTTCGACTGCGTGAGGATGTAGCCGAGCACCAGAGCGAAGCCGAGGAACCAGAAGATAGACGCGTAGAGCCGGAACTCGCCGATGTAGAAGCTGCCGGCGACGAGATCCATGAGCCACGACTCGGCCCGCCAGGTGCGCTGCGGGAAGCCGCTGGTGGTGTAGAGCGCGGTGCCCCGGATGGTCATCATCATCCCGAGCGTCACCAGGAACGAGGGGATCTTCAGGCGAGTCACGAAGGTGCCGTTCACGAAGCCGATGAGCACGGCCACGGCCAGCGAGATGAGCAGGGCGACCTCGAGCGAGGTGGCGCCCTCGTTGAAGAGCGTCCACATCAGCACCGGCGTGAAGCCGAAGACCGAGCCGACCGACAGGTCGAACTCGCCTGAGGTCATCAGCACCGTCATCCCGAGCGCGATCATGCCGAGCTCGGGCGTGAAGGCCAGCAGGTTGCTGATGTTGCCGCGGGAGAGGAAGTTGGGGGTGAGCGACGCGAAGACCACTACGAGGACGACGACGAGGGTGAACGGCAGGAACTCCGGTGTGGAGGTCAGCCGCCGGACGAGCAGCGAGCCGGGTCGATTGGCGAGGTTCATGAGCCCTCTCGGTGTCAGGGGACGAGGCTGGCGGGGTCACCAGCCTCGTCCTGTGAGCCGCGTCTGGGGATCAGGCGTTCGGACTGCCGCCCCTGGCGGGCCCGGATCGGCGAGCGCGGGCTCTGGTCAGTCCGACATGATGTCGAGGTAGAGATCGGCGAGGTCGGCCTCGTAGAGCGTCCCGACGATGATGTCGAAGCCGGGCGGGATGCCGGCCGCGGCCATGGCGGCCACCGACAGGGCCATGTAGCTCGTGGCTTGCGGATCTTGCCACATCGCGGCGTTCACGTAGCCGTCGAGCACCGCCTGGGCGGTGTCGGCCGAGTTGCCCCAGCCGACCACCGGGATCTCGCCCGGGGCGACGCCGACCTGGTCGAAGACGCGCGCGATGCTGCCGGTGACGAGGTCACCGAGGCCGATGATGGCGTCGATGCGGTCGCGGTTGCCGAGCAGGTAGTCCGACATCCGGGTGATGATCTCGGCCTGATCGAGCGTCGCCTCGGTCACCTCATAGGTGATCCCGAGCGGGTCGAGCACGGTCGCGGCGCCGCTCGTGCCCAGCACCTGGTAGGTCGCGCCGGGGACCTCGACGGGCATCCACACGAAATCGCCCGCTTGCACGTGGCCGTGGTCGACCAGGTACTGCGCCCAGCGGCGGCCGATGTCGTAGGTGTCGCCACCGACGTAGGCGTCGCGGCCGCTGTCGGCGTCCTCGGTGTTCATGATGATGACCGGGATGCCGACGGCGTGCGCCTCGGCGATCACCTCGTCGAGCGTGCCGGGGTCGGGCGTGCTGGTGACGATCCCGGTGGCGCCAGCGGTGATGCCGGCGCGGAAGGCTTCCTGGTGCGAGGGCACGTCGCCGCTGTGGAACGAGGCGTTGAGCGTGTTGCCGGTGTCCTCGGCCCACATCTCGGCGCCTTGCAGGAAGTAGGTCCATACCGGGTCGGCGGGGTCGCCGTGCGAGATCCAGAAGAAGGTCCCCTGCGCCACGGCGACGCTGAGAAGGAGGACGGTCGATAGGGCGGCGACGAGCTTCCGATGCATGGTGGTCCTCTCCGTCGAGGTGAATGAAGTGTCGGCCGCGTGCACGGCCTCCTCGTCCGGCCCGTCTCCCTCCGGGTCCGCGGGACGTGGCCTACGTGGTGCTTCCTCGACACGAGACTACGCCCGCATGCTATGCCCGCCGGCGGAGGCTGTCAAGGTCGTTCGGTTTCGTCTGGGACGGAGATCCGTAGCGTGTCCGACGCGTACAACGCGGCGCCGAGCGCGCCCGCCTGAGCGCCGAGCGCCGCCGGCAGCACCGCCGGCAGGTGGACCTCGGCCGTGCGCGCGTAGGCGACCAGCGTGCGCCGCAGCGGCGCCAGGAGCGCTTCCCCGAGCCCGGCCATGCCGCCTCCGATCACGATGCACTCCGGCGCGCTCAAGGTGGTGACGTCGGCGAGCCCGACGCCGAGTACGAACGCGCAGCGCTCGAGCGCTTCACAGCAGATCGGGTCGCCCCCCTCCGCCGCCCGTGCGATCAGCGCCGGCGTCACGGCCTCCCAACGGCCCTCGGCGAGCTCCACCAGCGCCGGGACCGCACCCTGGACGAACGGGCGCATGACGCTCGCGACCAGCGCCGGCGCCGAGGCGTAGGTCTCGATGCAGCCGTGGCTGCCGCAGCCGCAGCGCGGTCCGTGGGCGTCGTACACGTGGTGACCGAACTGGCCGGCGTTACCCGTGGCGCCGAGGTGCAGCCGTCCGTCGAGCACCAGGCCGCCGCCGACGCCCGTTCCGAGCGTCACGCCGAAGGCCGAGCGAGCGCCGGCCGCTGCGCCCAGCCGCGCCTCGGCGAGGATGAAGGCGTGGGCGTCGTTGACGACCACGCCGGGCAGGTCACAGGCCTCGCCGAGCCGCTCGGCGACCGCCAGGCCGCGCCAGCCCGGCGCGAAGTTCGGAAGCACGTCGATGCGGCCGTCACGCGTCAGCGTCCCAGGTATGCCGACGCCCACCCCGATCGCGGCTCCCGTGGCCTCCTGCGCCAGCGCGAGCCCCGCCTCTTCGATGTCGCGCAAGACCTCGTCGACCGGCCGGCTGGCACCTGTCGGCAGCGAGCGGAAGGCCTCGAGCTCACGAGCCCCGGGACGATACCGTCCCAGCTTGATCGCGGTGCCGCCGATGTCGATGCCGATCAGGAAGCGACCGTCGGCGTCGCCCGCCGGCGCGTTCATGGGGCGACTATACTTTCCACATCCCTGGCAGCCGGCGTGGGGCGCCCGTCACGCCGGCCCCGCCGCGCCATGTCTCGGGAGGACGCATGCCACGATCAGGCACGTTCGACAGCAGCGACGTCGCACTTCGCTACCTCGCGGCGGCGGAGGGGGTCCTGGCCCGGGTGCGAGAGACCCAGCTGAGCGCGATCCGCCAGGCGGCGAGCAGATGCGCCGACGCAATCGCCCGGCGCGGGCTGGTTCACCTCTTCGGCTCCGGTCACTCGCGCATGGCGGTGGAGGAGATGTTCCCCCGCTACGGCAGCTTCCCCGGCTTCCATCCGATCGTCGAGCTGTCGCTCACCAACCACACGCAGGTGGTCGGCGCGAACGGCCAACGCCAGGCGATGGCCATCGAGCGCATGGAGGGCCTCGGCGAGCCGATCCTGCGAAACTTCGTGTTCCGCGACTACGACGTGATGATCGTCTTCTCCACCTCCGGCAACAAGGGGGTGAGCGTCGACGTGGCGCTCGGCGCCAAGCAGCGCGGGCTGTTCGTGGTCGCGGTGATCGCGGCTGAGTACTCCGCGCTGCTCGAGAGCGAGCACAGCTCGGGGCGCACGCTCGCCGACATCGCCGACCTGGTGATCGACAACTGCGCCCCGCCGGGAGACAGCATGGTGGTGGTGCCGGGCGTCGATGCCCGGATAGGTCCAGGTTCGACAATCGGCAACACCGCGGTCGTGAACGTGCTCAAGGTGCTCATCGCCGAGGATCTCGCGGCGCGCGGGCAGCCGCCGCTGGTCCTGGCCTCGGCCCTCGAGCTCGGCGAGGCAGCTTCGCGCGAGCGCTTCGAGGCCGCGTACGACGACTATCGCGAACGCATCAAGGTCGTCTATGGCGGCTGAGCCGGGCGGCCGGATGGCAGGTAAGCGCGTGCTGCTGACCGGAGCGTCGGGCATCGGCGCGGCCGCGGCGGCGCGGCTGCGCGGCGAGGGCGCCGAGGTGTTCGTCGCCGACAAGGATCCCGAGCGGATCGCGGCCTTGTGCGGCGCGCTGCCCGGGGTCGTCGGAGCAGCGGGCGACTTAGGTGACGAGGATTTCGCCCGCGCGGCTGTCGAGGAGGCGCTCGTGACGCTCGGCGGCCTCGACGTGCTGGTGAACGTAGCCGGCCTGTCGGGGCGCCGATTCGGCGACGGCCCCGTGCACCTGGCCAGCGCCGAGGGCTGGGACGCGGTGATGTGGAACAACCTGCGCTCGACGTTCCTGGTCTGCCGCTACGGCATCGAGCCGCTGCTGCGGCAGCGCCGGGGGGCGATCGTCAACACCGGCTCGGTGCTGGCCTACGCCCCGGCCGCCGAGCACTTCGCGACTCACGCCTACGCCGCTTCCAAGGGCGCGATCCACGCCCTCACCCGCAGCATGGCGGCCTCGTATGCGGCTGACGGGATCCGCGTGAACGCCGTGGCGCCGGGCCTGATCGCGACGCGTATGAGCGAGCGCGCCCAGGCGGACCCCGAGGTGCTGGCCTACTTGCGCGAGCGGCAGCCGCTGACAGGCGCGCCGGGCGCTCCGGACGACGTCGCCGGCGCCATCTCGTACCTCGCCTCGGACGAGGCGAGCTTCGTCACCGGCGTGATCCTCGAGGTATCGGGCGGCTGGAGCGTGGCGCGATGATGACGCCTGGAACCGTCGACGTGCACTGGCGGGTGCCGCTGGTTCACGAGTGCGACGTGCTGGTGATCGGCGGCGGCTCCGCCGGCTGCAGCGCCGCGGTGGCCGCCGCCGCCCAGGGCGCTGCGGTGACGCTGGTCGAGCGCTACGGCTTCCTGGGCGGCACCGGTGCGATGGTGCTCGACACCTTCTACGGTTTCTTCACTCCCGGCAGCGTCGAGCGTAAGGTCGTCGGCGGCGTCCCGGACCGGGTGATCGAGGGTCTGGAGCGGCGCCAGATGGTGCTCGAGCGGCCCAACACCTACGGGGCGGGCGCCGGGCTCACCTACGACCCGGAGACGCTCAAGCTGGTGTGGGACGAGCTGACCGCCGAGGCTGGCGTGCACGTACTGCATCACTGCACCTTCGTCGACGTGCTGCGCGAGGGGGACCGCGTGGTGGGCGCGGTGCTGGCGAGCAAGGGGGGTCTGCGCGCGCTGCGCGCTGGCGCGGTCGTCGACGCCTCGGGCGACGGGGACGTCGCCGCGCGCGCAGGAGCGCCCTTCGAGGACGCCGGCGCCGAGGGCATCGCCCAGTCGCTGACCACCACCTTCCGCATGCACGACGTCGACGTGGAGGCTGCGCGCGCCTTCCCGAAGCAGGAGCTGTGGGCGCGCATGTCCGAGCTCGCCGAGCGCGGCGAGTACGAGCTGCCGCGGCGTGAGGGCAGCTCGCACGTCACGCCCTTCGCGCACGTGATGCACACCAACATGACGCGGGTCTCGGGCGTCGACGCCACCGATCCCGAGCAGCTCACCTTCGCTGAGCGCGAGGGGCGCAAGCAGGCTTTCGAGTACGCACGCTTCCTGCGCGAGCAGGTGCCCGGCTACGAGCGCGCCTTCTTGAGCGGCCTGTCGATCCAGATCGGCGTGCGCGAGACGCGGCGCATCCGCGGCGAGTACTGGCTCACGCG
>SKMG01000373.1 GCA_007121175.1 Trueperaceae bacterium
ATCATCGCCGGCGCCACCGAGGCCACCGTCGAGCCCGATGCCTAGCGCTCGCGCGCAACAACCTGCAGAGGCCTCACCGGAGTGGAGTCATGACGTCTGAGCAACACGTAGCGTTCGCCCGACGCTACCTCCCCGGAGGAGTGAGCGCCACCGCCAGAGCCAACGCAGCGATCGGCCACCCGCTCTACGTCCGGTGCGGCGACGGCGCTCGGGTGATCGACATAGGTGGCCGCGAGCTGATCGATATGTGCGTCTCTCACGGCGCAGCCCTCCTGGGGCACAACCATGTCGCCGTGAAGGCGGCCGTGCAGGAGGCGCTCGACCAGGGCATCATCTGCGCCTACGAGACGCTGGACCACGCGCGACTGGCCGAGCAGGTCGTCGAGATGATCCCGTGTGCAGAGCTGGTGCGCTTCGCAGGCAGCGGCACCGAGACGGTCATGCACGGGCTCCGGCTCGCCCGCGCAGCCACTGGCCGGACCAAGGTCATGAAGTTCGAGGGGCACTTCCACGGTTACTCCGACGGGCTGAATTACAGCGTGGCGCCGCCCATCCCCTCCGCAGGCCCGCCCGACCGGCCCACCGCTCACCCTGAGTCCGCCGGCATGCCCGCGAACCTGGCGCACGACCTCGTGATCCTGCCCTTCAACGACCCCGAGGCACTGGAACGAGCCTTCCACGCCCATGGCAATGACACCGCAACCCTCGTCCTGGAGCCAATCAACTACGATTCGGGCTGCATCGTGCCGCAGGCCGGCTTCATCGAGCACTGCCGCGAGCTCTGCAGCGAGTACGGCGTCGTGCTGTTCTTCGACGAGATCCTCACCGCCTTCCGCATGCACCCCGCCGGCGCGCAGGGCTATCTCGGGGTCACGCCCGACCTCTGCGCACTCGGCAAGGCCTTCGGCGGGGGGATGCCCATCAGTGCGCTCACCGGAAGGCGCGCCGTGATGGAGCACCTACGGCCCCTCGGAGAGAGCGAGATGAGCGGCACGTTCCTCGCGCACCTCACCGCCGTCAAAGCGGCTCGCGCCGCGCTCCACGAGTACGCGCGCCCGGGCTTCTTCGAGGCGCTCAACGCCCGCGCCGACCGTTTCTACCGCGCCTTCCAGGGGGCGATCGAGCGCAGTGGGGTTCGGCTTCGGTTGCAGCACGTCGGTCCTCGCTTCGGGCTCTACTTCGGTGTGGCCGGGCCTGTCACCAACTACCGAGAGGCCGCTGCGCAAGACCGCGCGATGCTCATGACCTTCATCGCGGCGTGCTTCGAGCGCGGCGTCTATCTCGCCGTCTCGCCCCATCATGGCTTCTCCGCGGCGCACACCGACGCGGACTTGGGGCACGTCGCCGACGTCTTCGAAGAGGCGCTCCAGCAGGTCCACCGCGCCCATCCCGGCACGGAGCCGCGCGATGGCGGCTGAGCCGAGACTGACCGGACGCGTGGGCCTGGTCACCGGAGCGGCTCGCGGCATCGGCCGCGCGGTGGCGCTCATGCTCGCCGAGGGCGGCCTCGACTGCGTCGTGTGCGACGTCTCATGCGGTGAGGACGCTCAGGAGGTGGCTGGCGAGGTCTGGGCGCGCGGCCGCGAGGCCGTCATCCACGAGGTCGACGTCGCCGACCGTGACGCGGTGCGGGAGATGATCGAGACGACGGCAACGCGGTTCGGACGTCTCGACGTGGTGGTGACCAGCCATGCCTCCTCCGTGCGCGAACCCCTCTTGGAAGCGAGCTGGGACGGCTTCAAACGCACCCTCGAGGTCATGCAGCTCGGGGTGGTGCACGTGGTGCAGCTCGCTGCGCAGCAGATGGCGCGCCAAGAACCGCTTGGCGAGAGCCGCGGCAAGATCGTGTTGATCGGCTCCGTGCGCGCCTTCCTGCCCATCGCCGGAAGCCCCGCCTACAATATGGCCAAAGCCGCCACCCGCCACTTCGCCAAGACCATCGCCGCCGAGCTCGCTCCCAAGCACATCAACGTCAACCAGGTCGACCCCGGCTGGGTGGATACGCCCGGTGAGCGCAAGCACTACACAGAAGCCCAACTCCAGGCCGCCGGCGCCGCCACCATCCCCTGGGGCCGACTGGCGACTCCGGAGGAGATCGCACAGGCGGTTCGCTTTCTGGTCAGCCCCGACGCCGACTACATCACCGGCGCAGAACTCCTGGTCGACGGCGGCTTCGTCCTCGGCCTAGACCGGTATGCGGGGTTGGACGACACGGGCGAGCGCCGGAAGACATGACCGGTCCGGTGGGACCGTCCCGGACCCGGTCCTGACGCCGGTCGCATCGCCGGGAGGCCGCATAGGTGCGTGGTAGCCTGATGGCATCTGCGACATCGGGAGCGCTCCATGACAGATCTCGGTCCCACTACGGTTCGCATGAGAAAACCTCGCGTCTCGTTCGGCCTCCGGCGGGCGACCTCGCTCGAGCGCCTGGCGTGCGCCCTGCTGGCGCTGGCCTTCGCGCCGCTGCTCGCCACGGCGCAAGAGGCCCCGATCCCCGAGCGCTACGCCACGACCTTCAGCGACACCGACTACTTCGGCGGCGACCTGACGCCGCTGTTCAACGTCACGCTGGAACAATGCTTATCTACCTGCCTCCGACAGGAGGCCTGCGCGGGCTTCACCTTCGACCAGCGCAACGGCGCCTGCTTTCCCAAGAGCAGTCTGGGCGCGCCGATCGCCTTCGAGGGTGCCCTGTCGGGCGTGGTCTCTCGCCAGAGCGGGGCCGCGCTCGACCGAGCGCGAGCGGCAGCGACAGCACTGGGCTTCCTCGACCGGCACGACTTTGCCGCCGCCTACGAACAGGCCTCGAGCATGGCCAAGCGCTACCAGGCCGACGGGCGGTCGGCCGCCCAGCTGCTGGCCGCCGCACGCGGGCAGCCGCCGGCCCAGGCGGTGAACTCGACTGGCGCGGCCGTGACCGTGACCGACAGCGGCATGGCCTGGCTGGCGCACTCGCGCGTCCTGGCCCACGAGGCCGCCCGCGACCAGAATCGCCGGTACGCGCTGAACCGAGGGGCCGTCCTCGCGGCGCTCAACGCCAGCCTGCGCCTGCCCGACGCGAGCCGCGCCGAGGCACTCGTCGTCATGGCGGGAGCGCTGGAGGCGACATACCGGGGCGAGGCCGCGCTCGGCGCTCTGCGGCTGGCCGACCAGCTCAGCCCCGGTGTCGCCCCCGAGGAGCTCGCGCGCGCGCGAGAGCGCTTCGGTTTCCGCTTGCTCACGCATGACGTCGACGCCAGCTCCGCAGCGCCGCGCATCTGCGTGCACTTCTCGGAGGACCTCTCACCCATCCGCGACTACGGGCCCTTCGTGCAGCACGACGCGCGCGGGCTCGCGCTCGAGGTCGAGGGACAGCAGCTGTGCGTGACGGGCATCGAGTACGGCGAGAGCTACCGCTTGACGCTGCGCGCGGGCCTGCCCAGCACCTCCGGTGATGCGCTGGCGCGCGACGTGCCGCTCGAGGTCTACGTCCGTGACCGTGCGCCCTCGGTGCGCTTCCCGGGTCGCGGCTACGTGTTGCCCGCGACCGGGCCGCGCGCGCTGCCGGTGGAGACGGTCAACGCCGATGGGCTGGAGTTGCGGCTGCTGCGGGTTTCTGACCGCAACCTGGTGGCAGCCATCCGCGAGGGCAACTTCGCCCAGGCCCTCAACGTCTGGGAGGGCGAGCGCTTCGAGGCGCTGCTGGCCGAACCGGTCTGGCAGGGAGAGGCGAGGCTCGAAGGCCACCTCAACCGCGCCACCACCTCGCGCCTGCCGCTCACCGAGGTCGGCGCCCTCGAGCCCGGCGTCTACGTGCTGCGCGCGAGCGTGCCGGGCACCGAGCCGTTCGAGGTGGCGCCGGCGACGCAATGGTTCATGGTCTCCGACCTGGGCGTCACGACGCTAGCGGGCACGGACGGGCTTCACGTCGTTGCGCAGCGCCTCTCCGACGGCCGGCCCGCCGAGGGGCTGCAGGTGACGTTGCTGGCACGCTCGAACCGCGTGCTCGGCGCAGCGCACACCGACTCGCAGGGTCATGTTCGCTTCGCGGCGGCGCTCACCCAGGGAACGGGCGCCGCAGCCCCGGCGATGGTGCTGGTCGAGGGCCTGGGCGACATGGCGGTGCTCTCGCTGCAAGAGGCCGAGTTCGACCTCTCCGACCGCGGGGTCGCAGGTCGCGCCGCCCCCGGCCCCGTGGACGTGTTCCTGACCACCGACCGCGGCGCGTACCGGCCCGGCGAGGTGGTCCACGTCACTGCCCTGGCCCGCGACCACCAGGCGCGCGCCATCCCCGGCCTCCCGCTCATTGCCCGTCTGCTGCGGCCCGACGGTGTCGAGTACGCCCGGGTCGTGTCACATGACGAACGCGCGGGCGGTCACGTGGTCTCGCTGCCGCTGGGGTACGACGTGCCGCGCGGCGTCTGGCGGGTCGAGATGCTCGCCGATCCGGACGCGCCCGCGCTGGCCAGCCAGACGGTGCTGGTCGAGGACTTCATCCCCGAACGCATCGACTTCGAGCTGTCGCTGGAGGACGACGCGCCGATCGACGTCAGCTCGCCGCCCTACCTGCTCATCGACGCCCGGCACACCTTCGGCCCGCCAGCGGCGGGGCTGGCGCTCTCGGGCAGCGTGAGCGTCTACGCGACGCCCGAGCTCGACGGCTGGCCGGGCTTTCACTTCGGTCGCTTCGATCAACGCATCGACGCGCAGCGGCGCATGTTCGACAGCGGGCTGCAGACCGATGCCGACGGCCGGCTTTCGGCTCCCCTGCCGCTCGACCGCCTGACGCTCGACAACCGTCCCTACGCCCTGGCGGTGAACGCCACGCTCGTCGATGGGGCCTCGCGTCCGGTGGAGCGCAGCCTCACGCGCGAGCTCCGCCCGGCCGGGCCCATCGTGGGCATCCGCCCAGCGTTCGAGGGGAGCCTGCCCGAGGACTCCGACGCCCGCTTCGACCTGGTGCTGGTGGGTCCGGACAGAGCAGCGCTGTCCGGCGACCTGCGCTGGCAGGTCGACCGCATCCACACCCGCTACCAGTGGTTCGACCACGGCGGACGCTGGCACTGGGAGCCGGTGAGCGAACGCCAGCGCGTGGCCGAGGGCGTCGCCACCGTCGCGGGCCGCCCGGTGGGCATCGCGGTGCCCGTGACCTGGGGCCGTCATGAAGTCCGTGTGACCTACGAAGGGGCGGCATACGCCAGCGCCTCGGTCTCGTTCTCGGCCGGCTGGTACGCCATCGACACGACCCGCGAGACGCCCGAGATGCTCGAGCTGTCGCTCGACGCGGCCGAGTACGCGCCCGGCGACGTGGCGCGGCTGCGCATCGTCCCTGAGGGCGCAGGCATGGCGCTGGTCTCGGTGCTCTCTGACCGGGTGGTCGACATGCGTCTGGTGCCGATCACAGGCGAGACCGTCGTCGAGCTGCCCGTGACCGACGACTGGGGTGTGGGCGCTTACGTCACGGCGAGCCTGATCCGCCCCAGCGATGGCCCCGAGTATCTGCCCGCGCGCAGCCTCGGGCTGGCGCACGCCAGCGTCGCGCCCGGCGCCCGCACGCTCGACACCGTGCTGGACGCCCCCGCAGCGGCGAAGCCGCGCGAGCGCTTGGAGTTGACGCTCGAGCTGAGAGACGCCGCCGACGGACCCGCCTTCGCCACGGTGGCCGCGATCGACGTGGGGGCGTTGACCCTGACCGGGTTCGCGTCACCCGATCCGATCGGTCACTACTTCGGCCAGCGAAGCCTGGGGGTAGCGATCCGCGACCTCTTCGGGAGGCTCATCGACGCGAGGAGTGGTGCGTTGGGGCAGGTGCGCTCCGGCGGCGGCTTCGACCCCGGCGACGGCCAGCGCGATGGCCCGCTGCCGGCCGAGGACGTGCTGGCGCTGTTCAGCGGACCGGTGGAGCTGGTAGGCGGCCGCGCGCTCGTAGGCTTCGACCTGCCGGCTTTCAACGGCACCGTCCGCGTCATGGCGGTCACCTGGACCGACCACGCCGTCGGTCAGGCGCAGGCCGACGTGCTGGTGCGCGACCCGGTGGTGGTGCAGCCTAGCTTGCCGCGCTTCATGACGCCGGGTGACATCAGCCGCCTGCGCCTCGAGCTGACGCACGCCACCGGCCCGGCGGGCGAGATGGGCTTGCAGGTCGAGGGCCACGGACTGGGAGAGGTGCCGGCCAGCGTCACGCTCGCGGAGGGCGGGCGCGCCGTGCTCGATCTGCCGCTCCGGCCCACCGAAGTTGGCGACCACGAGTACGTCATCACGCTGACTACACCCGACGGCAGCTCACTCACGCGCGAGGTGCGCCTCAGCGTTGCGCACACCGATCCCGAGATCGCCCGCTCGACGCAGTTCGTGCTGGCGCCTGGGGAGAGCTACCGCTTCAGCGACGACGCGCTCGCCGGCTTGCGGCCGGGCACCGCACGCGCGACGCTGGCGGCCGGCGCGGGCGCCGCGCTCGACCTGCCGGGGCTCGTTCAGCGGCTCCTCGCCTACCCCTACGGCTGCACCGAGCAGATCTCCTCGAGCCTCCAGCCGCTGCTCCTCGCTGGCAACCAGGTGCTAGAGCTCGGGTTCCTGACCGAGGCCGAGGTGGCAGAGCGGCTGCAGGCGGGCGTCGACCGCATCCTCACGCGCCAAGGGCGTGGCGGCAGCTTCGGCGCCTGGAGCGCCGGCGGCTACGACCTGTGGCTCGACGCCTACGTCACCGACGTGCTGCTGCTCGCCGAAGCGCACGGCGCGAGCCTCCCGGCACACGCGTTGCGCTCTGCTCTGAACAACCTCCGCAACCAGGTGGCGCAAGCCGGATCGATCCACGATGGCGCGGCGGCGTACGCCTACGCCTTCTACGTGCTGGCGCGCGCGGGCGAGGCCGCGATCGGCGACCTGCGCTATTACGCCGACACGTTGGCCGAGCGCTTCGACACGCCGCTGGCGGCCGCACATCTGGGCGCGGCGCTTTCCGCTCACGGCGAGCGGGCACGCGCCGACGCGATGTTCACCCAGGCTCGCGACCTGGCGCTCGCGAGCGACGACGCGGGCGGCTGGCGCTACGACTACGGCACCGTGCTGCGCGACCGTGCCGGCCTGCTGGCGCTCGCGATCGAGGCCGGCAGCGGCGCCGTAGACCGCCTGCAGCTCGCGAGTATGCTCGCGCGGCGCGCCCCAGTGCACCACCTCTCGACGCAGGAGGCCGCCTGGGCATTGCGGGCGGCGGTCGCGATGAGCGCAGCGGGCCAGGGCCTGATCCTCGACGGGCGGCCGGTGATCGGCGATGTCGTGCGGCTGTTCGATGGCGAGCCCGCGGTCATCCGCAACGCCGGCCAGGCGAACGTGACGGTGACGCTGACCGCCTTCGGAGTGCCGGAGATGGCGCCAGAGGCGGGCGGGGTGGGCTACACCATCACCCGCAGCCACTTCACGATGGAGGGAGCAGCGGCCGACTCGAGCGACGTCCGCGTGGGCGACCGGGTGGTCGTCAGTCTCGAGATCCGCCCGGATCGCGGCGTTGCCGGCGGGCGGCTGCTGATCGATGACGCGCTGCCTGCCGGGTTCGAGATCGACAACGCCAACCTGCTGCGCGCGGGCGACGTAGCTGCCCTCGACTGGCTGGCGGTCGACGTGTCGGCCGAGATGACCGAGGCGCGCGCGGATCGCTTCCTGGCGGCGGTCGACTGGCTCGCGGAGGCGCCGCTGCGGCTGGCGTACGTCGTGCGCGCGGTCTCACCGGGCGAGTTCCACTACCCCGCGGCGGCGGTCGAGGACATGTACCGGCCCACCAATCGCGCTCTCGGCGCCGCGGGCCGCCTGTTCATCGGGCCGTGAACCGGCACGCGTTCCCGCGAGCGGCGCGCGCGGGACTTGCGCTGCTCGGGGTCGCCTTCGTCCTGTACTTCACCACCGACCGCTGGGTGGCGGCGACCGACCTGCCGCCGGTGACGCTCGAGACCTCCGTCGAGGTGCGCTCTGCGAACGGTCAACTGCTGCGGGCCTTCACGGTCGCGGACGGGCGCTGGCGGCTGGCGGTAGCGCCAGAGCACGTCGACCCCGGCTACCTGGCCATGCTGGTCAACTACGAGGACCGTCGCTTCTTCGAGCATCGCGGCGTGGACCCTTGGGCGCTCGCCCGTGCCCTGTGGCAGGCCGCCTCGAGCGGACGGCGGGTGTCCGGCGGATCGACCCTGACCATGCAGGTCGCGCGCCTGCTCGAGGACGGCTCGACAGGCTCCTGGGCCGGCAAGCTGCGCCAGATCCGGGTCGCCCTGGCGCTCGAGCGCGCGCTGTCGAAGGACGAGATCCTCGCGCTCTACCTGCATCACGCGCCCATGGGCGGCAACCTCGAGGGCGTGCGCGCGGGCGCGCTGGCGTGGTTCGGTAAGGAGCCGGTGCGCCTGACCGAGGCGGAGGCGGCGCTGCTCGTCGCGCTCCCGCAGGCCCCCGGGCTGCGCAGCCCCGACCTCCACCCGGAGGCGGCACGCGCCGCGCGCGACCGGGTGCTGGCGCGCTCCGAGGCGATGGGCGTGATCCGCGCCGACGCCGCTCGAGCAGCGCGGCGCGAGCCGCTGCCCAGCGTGCGCCGCCCCTTCCCCGCCTTTGCTCCGCACCTCGCGGACCGCTTGCGCTCGGCGGATCCGGAGCGGCTCGTCCACCGCACGACGCTCGACGCGCCGCTGCAGTCGGCGCTGGAGGAGCTGGCTACGGGCGCGCTGCGTGACCTGCCCTCGTCAGCGACGCTCTCGCTCGTGGTCGTCGACGTGGAGAGCGGCGAGCTCCGCGCCAGCGTCGGCTCGGCCGACTACACCAGCGACGCGCGGCACGGCTTCGTCGACATGACGCAAGCGCTGCGCTCGCCCGGCTCGACGCTGAAGCCCTTGGTCTACGGGCTGGCGTTCTCCGACGGCATCGCCCACCCCGAGACGCTCCTCGACGACCGGCCTGCCTCCTACGCCGGTTACGCGCCGCAGAACTTCGACAACCGCTTCCGCGGTCAGGTGAGTGTGCGCGAGGCGCTGCACGCCTCACTCAACCTGCCGGTGGTCGAGCTGACCC
>SKMG01000340.1 GCA_007121175.1 Trueperaceae bacterium
ACGGACGGCCGCGTCAGCACTACACCAGCTTGCGCGGCACCCGGCGGTGCCAGTTGCGACTGAACACGCGCCGCTGGCCCTCGAACGCGTCGAGCTCGGCCTCGATCACGAAGTGGGTGCTCGTGCAGGTGAGCACGGTGCGGGTACGGGTCTCGACGCACCAGGCGCCACGCCGTAGCCGGCGCTTCCACTCGGTCTCACCGCGCGCGCTGGTGACGTCGTCGGCCTGGTAGCTGTACGACTCCACCGCCTTGGTCGTGATCTCGAGATCGATATCGTCGATCCGGCGGGTGCCCTTGTCCTCGATCACCTGGAGCGTCGAGAGATCGGAGTCGAGGTGACGCATCACCAGCCAGTCCTGGTGCATGGGCTCGAGCTGTACCTGACGACGCGGCTCAGCAGCCTCGGGCGGCTCGAACTCAGGCGCGGGATCGGGTTCGGGCACGCTCCGCACCGGGAGCAGCAGCGCGCAGCCCTCGGTGTGCAGCGTCAGCGTCACGCTCTCGGGCGGTAGCCATGCGATGGGCCAGTAGCTCGTGGAGACCGAGAGCCGCAGGCGCGACCCCGGCGCAAAGCGCTGAGCGAGCGCGTTGAGCGGCACGGACACGCGGCAGCGGCGGTTCGGCTCGAGCGGTTCGGGCCGCTCGTGACCCTCACGGTGGGTCAGGTTCAGCACACCGTAGGTGAGTCGCGTCACGGGCCCGTGCGGCAGCACCTCGGAGAGCCGCACCGCGACCATCGCGACGGGCCGGTCGGAGCTCAGCTCGAGCTCGACGACTGGCAGACCGAGCACCTCGATCTCGGTCTCGAGCGGCGAGCTGTCGAAGACGAGCGCGCCGCCGTCCTCCTCGCGCTGGTCGCCCGGAAGGTCGGGACCGCCCGCGTACGAGCACCACTTGCCCGCGAAGAGCCCCACGGAGAGCGGCGAGTTCATCGTCAGGTCGGGGGCGTGGACGGTTTGCGGCATGACCTCTTCGGGATCGACCAGCGAGCGCGGCGAGAACCGGTAGCGGCGTGGCGCGACTCGTTCGGAGGGCCAGTGCGGCTCTCCGACCCAGCGTCCGGGGCGATGCGCATAGGAGGTGAAGGGCGTCACCGTGTCCTGCTTCCAGATCCGCAGCATCGGTTCATCCATGACGTCGTTGTCCTCGCCACGGAGCCACCGATCCCACCACCGTAGCGCCTCTTGCAAGAAGCCGATGGCGGGTCCGGGCACGCCGAGGTGCGGGTACCTGTGACTCCATGGTCCGACGAGCCCGAGGCGGGGCACGGTGAGCCCCTCCAGTAGCCGGAAGACTGCGTTGGAGTAGCCGTCGGCCCAGCCACTCACCGCCATGACCGGGCAGCGGATGGCCGAGAAGTCCTCGCAGACCGAGCCGTGCTTCCAGTACTCGTCGCGGTGCTGGTGTCGCAGCCAGGTGTCGAGCCACAGGCCGCTGCCGGAGAGGCGCTCGAACCACATGTCGCGCCAGCGCTCCCCTACGCACTCAGGGTCGGGCGGCAGCGAGTTGTACGCGAACATCGTCGAAGCCCACGACAGGTTGTCGCCGAGCAGGCATCCGCCCATGTAGTGCACGTCGTCCGCGTAGCGGTCGTCCGTGGAGCTCAGCGTGATGATCGCCCCCAACTCCGGCGGTTGCCGTGCGGCGAGCTGCAAGGCATTGAAGCCGCCCCAGGAGATGCCGATCATGCCGACGGCGCCATCGCACCAGGGTTGGGCCGCGATCCAGCGCAGCACGGCCTCGCCGTCGGCGAGCTCCTGCTCGAGGTACTCGTCCTCCAGCACGCCGTCCGAGTCGCCGCTGCCGCGCAGATCGACGCGCACGCAAGCGTAGCCATGCCCGGCGAAGTAGCGGTGGTTCAGCGAGTCACGGCCCGCTGTCGAGTCGCGTTGGCGGTAGGGCAAGTACTCGAGGATCGCTGGGACGCCCTCGCGCTCGGCGCCTTCCGGGAGCCACAGGCGAGCGGCCAGCCGGGCGCCGTCGGGCATGGTGATCGGGACGTGCTCGATCTCTCTCACTCGGTGCGGAAAGCTACTGAGGTGCCGCATCGCGCTCACGCTCGCAGCTGGAGGTCGATCGCGAGCTCCTCGACGCAGCGGGCGTAAGCATCCTGCAGCGCCTCCTCGGAGTCGCCGCCGACGTAGACGTGCGCCAGCGCGTAGCTGTAGGCGTCCTGACCCGACAGCTCCGAGAGCAGCGTGCCCTCCGCGATCTTGAGGTCGACCACAGCTCCATCGACCTCACGCTCGACCCGCGCGATGGCCTCGGCGTCGGGGGCGCGGGTCACGACGGCGTCGGTGAACTGGCGCAGGTAGAACTTCGCTGCGTACGCGTACGTCCCCTGCCGCCGCGGCAGCTCAGGCCTCCGGCCGACCGCGAGATCGCTGACGATCTTCTGGTTGGGCAGGCCGTCGACCTTCGCGTACAGATCGCCGTGGGACTGCGACATGCGCGGGTTGATCTCGAGCAGCGCGAGCCGGTCTTGCGCGCGGTCGTGGAAGAACTCGATGTTGAACGCCTCGTCGCCGAAGCCGACCCGGCGCATGACCTTCGTGGCGGTCTCGATCATCCGCTCCTGGAGCTCAGCGGGCGCCTTCGACGGGTACTGGTAGCGCGCGAAGGACGACGTCCCCGGGTAGGTGAACGCGTCGATCACCCCGTAGATCGCCACCTCGCCGCCCACCGCATAGCCCGACACCGTATAGCGGTCGCCCGAAAGGACGCTCTCGGCGATGCAGTGGTGACCGGTCACGGCGGCCACCTCATCGGGCAAGTCCGCGTACGACAGCAGCTGGTCGAAGGAGACCCCGAACCGCTCGATGCCCTGGCGTAGCTCTGCCAGGGCGTGACCGAGGTCGTCGTCGTCCGCGACCAAGAAGCAGAGCTCGGATCCCGTCGACTTCACCGGCTTCAGCCAGTAGGGCGGCTCGAGGTCGATGACCGGATCCTCCGCGCGCGGATCGAAGACGGTGAACGCCGGGACCTGATCGGGCACCACCGCGCGCTGCTCGAGCCGGCTCCAGTACTTGTGCTCGCACTTGAGCACGCTCTCGAGCGTCGGACCCGGCAGCCCGTGCCTGAGACGTAGGATCGGCACCAGCGTCTGGACGGGGAAGTCCCAGAAGCCGATGATGCCGTCGGCCGAGTCGCCTGAGCCGGCGAAGCGATCGAGCTCGTCGGATGCGCGCTCGATGATGTCGGGAATCTTGCCGTGGTGGTTGCGCTTGACTTCCTCGAACCCGAGCAGCGGATGAAAGCGGTAGTCGGTCGCTCGCTCCACCCTCTCGAGTTGACGTCGGTTGAAGTCGTCGAGTGCGAGCACGAAGACGTTGGGCATGAGGATCCTTCCTAGGCCGGGCCCCCGCTCTGGCGCTGCGGCCAAGCACCGAGCAAGCGACGCACCGCGATCAGCTGCCCGACGTGATATGCGGTGTGGTCGATCGCCAGGAGAACCGTTCGTAGGTATGTCTTCCCACCGCCCCAGGGGATGGCGTCGCTGAGGTCGAGCGCGGGCCGCAGCGCGATCTCTCGCAGCCGCTCGCGGTCGCGTCGCACGGCGCTCACGCTCTCGTCCCACGCCGCTGCGCTCGGCGGCTCGGGCGATGCAGGCCAGTAGTCATGGGGCCAGGCGGGTGGCTCGTAGTCCGGGTCGTCCATGAAGCGAAGTAGGTCGGCCTGGGCGATGCGGATGTGCTCGATGAGCTCCCACGGCGAGTGCGGGTACGATCCGGGGCGACGTCCGCGCGACTCGGCGTCCAGGCCGTCGACCGCATCATCGAACCCCAGGTGCGCCTCTTGCCAGTCCAGCGCGGACGCGATGATCGAACGCCAGCTGTCTTCCACGTCACCTCCGAGGGCGCCCCAAACGGTCGCTCGAGGCCTGAACAAGCGTGACCCGGACGCTTCTCTATAGTGCAGGTGCGGGCAACGAGGCCACGTAAGGTGGAGCGCCCAGTTCGTTCACCCCGCCGGCGGCGCCAGCGCGCCGGCGATCGGAGGCAGGAGGTTCGATGTGAAAGACAAGCGACGAGACGACCGACCGGGCCCCGACGATGCCGCGGCCGATCCAGTGGTGCCCCGCGAAACCTTCACGTACGTCCACGGCGGCCCGGCCGCGCGGCCGCTGCCCACCGAGGAGGGACGAGAGGACCCGCGTCCTGAAGACGACGCCGATGACGCACTGCTCGACCGGACGGACCCGCAGCTCCAGACGCCGAAGCTGCGCCCGGCGGTGCTCGGCCGGCTCGAGGGCCTCGGCCTGATCATCACCGTGCGCGACGCCGATGGCAACGTGGCGAGCGTCGACGGGACCTGGCGCCCGGGCGACGAGACCGTGAGTCTCGAGGAGCTGCAGCGGACCTACCCGCAGGCGTCCACCGTGACCTTCACCGGCACGCGGGTCGATGCCCGTGATCCGTCCACCGCCGAGGAGGTCAGCGTGGAGGTGGTCATCGAGCGCCATGCCGAGTACGAGCAGCACGACGGCCGGCCGCTGCGCATCGTGAACTTCAGCCCCACGGAGTCGGCCTGACCAGCGGCTGACCCGCTGTCGGTCGACTCAGGAGGCGGCGCGTATGGCGTCGACGAGCTCCTGCTTCGTCATGCGACTGCGGCCGTCGACGTCGAGCTCGCGTGCCCGCTGGTAGAGCTCCTCCTTCGTGCGTCGCTGCAAGTCCCCCGATGTCGCCTCCGCGTCGTCTGCGCCGGCGGCCGTTGCGTCCTCCTCGTCTTGATCTCGGTCGAGGCTACGCTTGAGGACCTGCATCAGGTCGATCTCCTCGGCTTGGTCCTCGTCGCGATCAGTGTCCGTCTCCATCTCGACGACGTCTTCACCGGCCTCTCGCTTCGACTCGACGAGCTCCAACAGCCTCCGGCTGGCGCTGTCGCGTAGCAGCGAGCGGTCGAGCTCGTCGCTCGCGCGCTCGGCGATCGCTGCGCGTAGCTCATCCACCGCTCGTGCGTCCGATTCGGGTTCGGAGAGTCCGACGTCGTTCGGGCTCCTCAGTTCGTCATGGAACCTCAGGATCTGCGCCCTGAGGATGCCGTCCTCCGCCAGAATGGCCACCAAGTACTCGGTGTCGCGCATCACGAAGGTCGCGATCCCAGCGCGGCCAGCCTCCTCCATGGTGCGTGCCAGCAGTCGGTAGGCCTTGAGCCCGCCGCGATCGGGCGCCAGGAAGTAGCTGCGCTGGAAGTAGGTCGGCTCGATCTCGTCGGCGCTCACGAACCGCGAGAGGTCGATCTCCTGCGACTTCTCCGGCGCCAGGGCCTCGAGCTCCTCGTCCTCGACGGTGACGAAGCGATCCTCGCCGACCGGGTAGCCGCGCACGAGGTCGTCGCTCTCGAGCACCTTGCCGCTCTGCGGCGAGAAGTAGCGGCGCTCGAGCGGCGTGCCGTCCGCATCGACGAGCCTCAGCGAGGCCCGCGTCGAGCGAGTCGTCGGGTAGAGGCTGACCGGCAGCGACACCAGGCCGAACGCCACGGTCCCCGACCACATCGGGCGCGCCCTGGGCTGCCGAGGCGTCTCAGGCACGTCGCCCACCTGCTCGCAGGCTCTCGCGCAGCGCCCGCTCCAGATCCGGCGCGGGGCGCTTGCGACGCGGAGCCGGGCGCCGCTCGGGCTCCTCGCCCTTGCGCTTATCCTCGATGAGCTGTGTGACGCGCTCGCGATACTCGTCGCGATAGGCTTCGGGCTCGAAGGGCGCCTCGAGCATCGCCACGAGTTGCCTCGCCATGTCGAGTTGTCGATCGTCGAGCGGCTTCCCGTGCGGGCGTTCGATCTGCTCGATCGGTACCACCTCCTCGGTGGGGCGCAGGGTGATCAGCATCGGATGACCGCGGTAGAGCCGCAGGGCTCCGACGTACGCCTTCTTCCGCATGGTCCAGTGCGCGACGCCCTCGAGCCCCTCTCGGTCGAGCGCCTCGACGAGGCCGGCGTAGCGCGCGCTATCGCCGTCCGGCCCGAGGTAGTAGGGCCGCACGTACCAGCGGTGGTCGAGCACGGCAGGCGGAACGAACTGCTCGACCGTGATGTCGCGAGAGGGTTCGGGCTCGAGCCGTGCGAGGTCCTCGGGCTCGAGCAGCACCATCTCGTCGTCGGTCACGAAACCTCGTCGGGTGGCGTCATACGGCACCACCTCGCCGGACTCGGGGTTGACGAGCGACTGGACCACCGGCTGACCCGTGGCGCGCTCGAGCAACCGGAACCGTACGGCGCGGTCCTGCACGGCGGCGTAGAGCTTGACCGGCACGCCGGCCCGACCGAGCCGGACCACGCCTTTCCACATCGCGCGTGCGGCCATCAGCGCAGCTCCTCGGCGCAACTCGGGCACAGGTTCTGCGGAGGTTCGCCGCGTTCGATGACGCACACGATGCACACGAGCTCGTCGCAGCCCTCGCAGTGGATCATCAGCTCGAGGTGGTGCAGCACCAGGCACGTCTCGCATGGCTCGTCGCCGGGTTCGAGCCACCACGGCGGGCGCGCGGCGCGCGTGCGGAGGCGCCTCATGCCCGCACCGCCTTGCGCATCGCGGCGGTGATGCTGCGCGCTGCCTCGGCGAAGCCCTGCCACGGATCGGCGCCGAGGCTCGAAAGGCGCCGACGGACGTTGCCGACGTGATAGCGATCCGAGCGCAGCCGCTCACTGAGCTCGTCCCAGCGGACCGGCACCGCCACCGGCGCACCGGGGCGGGCGCGAGTCGAGTACGAGCCGATCGCCGTTGCGCCGCGGCCGTTGCGGAGGTAGTCGAGGTAGATCTTGCCCTGACGCTTCGCCTTCGTCGCGGTGGTGACGAGATGGTCCTGGCCGCTCGCGTGCTCCGTGCACAGCGCGCGAGCGAAGGACTTCACCTCGTCCCAGCCGTGGCGGCGCTTCAACGGAACCACCACGTGCAGACCCTTGCCGCCAGTGGTGCGGACGAATGCGGCGAGGTCCAGCGCCTGCAGACGGTCGCGCAGCGCGACGGCGGTCTCGGTGACAGTCGACCAGCGCACGTCCGGCCCGGGATCGAGGTCGATCACCATGACATCGGGGCGCTCGACGGCGTCGATCCGGCAGCCCCAGGCGTGGATCTCGAGCACGCCCACCTGCACCAGGCCCACGAGGTCCGCGATGGTCTCGATGTAGGCGTACGCGCGCGTCCCCGAGGACTCCTCGATGGGGATGCGTGGGAGCTCGCGCGGGAAAGCCTCCCCCGGATGCTTCTGGTAGAAGCAGGTCGCCGCACGTCCCTGCGGGCAACGGACCAGCGCCAGAGGCCGCCCGGCGAGCGCCGCGAGCACCTGCTCTTCGACGCCGAGGTAGTAGCGCGCTAAGTCGAGCTTGGTGATGCCCTGCTCGGGATAGAGCACGCGGCTGGCGTTGCTGAGGCGGACCCCGGCCACCTCTGCGTCGTCCTTCCCGCGGCGCACGCGCCGGGGGCGCTCGGGCGACGCCGCACTCGAGGCGCGCTGCTTCGTCTGGTTCGTGTCACCCGTGTCAGCCGCCTGCCGCATGCCGACGAACGTCGGGTGGCGCAGGCGGCCGTCGCCCGTGCGTTCGGTGAACTCGACCTCGACCACCAGTTCGGGCTCGACCCAGGTTGCCTGCCGAGCGTCTGGGACCGGTCCCGAGAAGGGCGAGGTCTCGCGCTCGAGCGGCCGCAGAGACGCGTGCAGCGTGTGCAGTCGGCGTTCGCTGAAACCGCTGCCGACCCTCCCGGCGTAGTCGAGCGCGCCGCCCCGGAAGGTACCGAGCAGGAGCGAGCCGAAGGCGCTGCGCGAGCCCTTGGGCGGGGTGTAGCCGCCGACCACGAACGCCTCCCGGCGGGGACACTTGACCTTGAGCCAGCGCCGCCCCCGGCCCTCGCGGTACGGCGCGTCGCGACGCTTGGCGATGATGCCCTCGAGGCCCATGTCGCAGGCGCGCTCAGCGAAGGCAGGCCCCTTCCCCTCGATGTGCTCGGTGTAGCGCACCAGCCGACCCAGCGGCCCGGTCGCGCTCGAGAGCAGCGCCGCGAGCGCCCGCTTGCGCTCGACCTGCGCGACCTCGCGCAGATCGAAGTCGCCTACGTGCAGCAGGTCGAACGCCTGGTAGCGGAGCTTCGCTGTCGAGCCTGCCTTGAGCGCCTCTTGCAGCCCTCCGAAGGAGGTGATGCCGCCGGGCCCGGTCGCGACCACCTCGCCGTCGATCAGCGCTGCTCGCGCGTCGAGAGATGCCAGCGCGGCGGCGATCTCCGGGAAGCGGTCGGTCCAGTCGTGCCGGTTGCGGGTCAGAAGCCGCACGCCGCCGTCCTCGACGCGCGCCACGATGCGGTAACCGTCGAACTTGATCTCGTGGATCCACGCTTCGCCCTCGGGGGCGCTGCGCACCAAGGTGGCGAGCTGCACCCCGGGTTCGCGACGGAGCGGCTGCCGGCGCGAACCCGCGAGCGTCTCCGGATCGAATCTCGGCGGCCGTGCGGTGGCGTTCGGCTCGCCGCTCGGACCCGGTGCGTCTCGAGCGATCTCCTCCATGGTCCGGCCGCTCTGCACGCTGGTGTCGTCGAGCCCTTCGGGCTCGTCCGCGCCGTCGCTGCGTTTGATCATGAGCCAGTGCTTCTCGTCGTCGTCCTGAGTGCGCATGCGGGTGAGCGTCCAGCGGCCGCGCAGCTTGACACCCTCGAGCGCGAAGTCGAGACGACCATCGCGCTCGCCCTTGCCCACACGCTCCCAGCGGCCGCTGTCCCAGAGCATGACGGTGCCGCCACCGTACTCGCCCGCGGGGATGGTGCCCTCGAAATCGGCGTACTCGAGCGGGTGGTCCTCGACCTCCACGGCGAGCCGCTTCTCGCCCTTCATCAGACTGGGCCCCTTCGGCAGGGCCCAACTCCGCAGCACGCCATCCTGCTCGAGCCGCAGGTCGTAGTGGAGGCGCCTCGAGGCGTGCTTGTGGATCACGAAGCGCCCC
>SKMG01000062.1 GCA_007121175.1 Trueperaceae bacterium
GGCGATCCGCGAGAGGAGACTTGATGCCCTTCAGCAACCTCACCGGCCGTAGGTTGACGTACTGCTGAAAGTGCCTGCGGATGGGAATCAGCAGCCCCCAGAGCGACACGTGATCGGGCACCCCTGGAGCACCTACCGCGCCGAGGAAGATGGCGTCGAAGTCACTCAGGCGCTCGAGGCCATCAGGCGGCATCATCTGCCCGCTCCGCACATAGGCCTCGCAACCCCACTCGAACTGCTCGTACTCGAGTCCGAAGCCGTGCTGCGCCGCGAGTGCATCGAGCACTCGGACGCCCTCCGGTATGACTTCGAGGCCTATGCCGTCCCCTGGTATCAGCGCGATCCTGTAGTTCATGCTCGTCTCCTCACCGGGTGTTCTCGCTCGACCACCCGGGCCGACCGCCGAAGCACAGGCGGATGTGCCCGACTAGAAGAACATGCCTTGCGGCAGTCGTACATGGAGGAACCGTGTGAACACGAAGTAGAAGGCGCCCACGACAGCTGCGCTAAAAACCACCCAGAGCAGGGACGTCGGCAGTGTGACTCGACGTTGAGCTCTACCGAGGTACCAGGTGAGCACGGCGAACGCCAGCACGCTCGACACGAAGAATCCGAGGCGAGGAATGGCGAGGATCCACGCAAGGATGGTCGCGGCTGTGACCACCATCCGTGGGCGGTCTCCTTCAGTGAACAGCGCCCGCATCTCCGGCTTGGTGAAACCAATCACGATCAGGGCCAGCGAAAGCAGGGCCAGGATGACGAGCACTGCATCCGGGAACATGGAGCTCAAGTCGGAGAGCCTGCCGCGCCGCATCCAGAACACCACGACGATCATCAGGCCGATCAGGCCGCTGATGAGATGAGTGTTGACTTCCCGCCTCACGCTGGCGTTCCTCCGTTGCGACTGTCGCGGCGCCGTTTGACGTGAGCAGCGACGTAGGGCGAAGCCACCGACAAGATGGTGAGCACGATCAAGACCCAGGACAGCGGATTCTGGAACAGTTTGAGAATCGGGTACGGATCAGCCGCGCCGCGCAGCAGCGACTGCACGAAACCCATTTCCGCTATCACCCCGAGGATGAGACCGAGTACGATTGGGGCGGAATCGATGCCGAGATCCTTGAGGACAAAACCCGTCATCCCCAGGATGAACATGATCAGTACGTCGGTGATGCTGTTCCTCAAGGCGAAGGTACCGAGGATCGTGATGAGTGCGATGCCTGGCACGAGGAAGTTGTAAGGCGTCTTGACGATCGCCTTGTAGATGAGCCGTCCTCCGAGTAGTCCCACCGGGAGCATCGCCAGGGCCGCGAGGCCCATGGAGAGGATAAAGCCGTAGGCGAGCATGCCGCTGGTCGTGAAGAGTTCCAGGCCGGGGCGCAAGCCGTGGAGCATGAGGACGCCGAGGATGATGGCATCGGGCGGCGCTCCGGGTATTCCGAGGGTGAGCAACGGGACCATGCTTCCTGCGACCATCACGTTGTTGCTCGACTCCGAAGCGACCAGTCCTTCGATTGCGCCCTTGCCGAAGCGTTCGGGATGCTTCGAAGCGCGTTTCGCTTCGTTGTAGGCAACGAGGCTGGTGATGCTGCCACCGGCGCCGGGGATGACCGCGATGATCTGACCGATGATGCAGGAGCGTACGAGGTTTCCCGGCTTCGACAGCACTTCGACGAGCATCTTCATGAAGCCACTGCGAGCGACCGATCCAACGGTCACGTCGGCGAGGGCGCCTCGCCCACGAGCTGCCATCATGAGGAGCTCGGGCAGCACGAACAAGCCGATCAGCGCAACGATCAGTTCGATCCCGCCTTGCAGCACCGGGAGTCCGAATGTGAAACGTGTCTCGCCGCCGATCGGTGACACGCCGATGGTGCCGATCAGCAGGCCGATCGTTCCCCCTAGCAGCCCTTTCAGCAGCGATCCGCCGGAGAGGCTGGCGATGAGCGTAAGGCCAAGCATTGCAACCCAGAAATACTCAGCTGGTCCGAAGAGGAGCGCGAGCCGGGCAAGCGGCGGCGCTAGGAGCAGCAGCGCGATGACGCCGACGATGCCGCCGATCACCGAGGCTATCGTAGCGGCGCTGATCGCCTCCAGTGCGCGACCGGCCTTGGCCATCGGATAGCCGTCGAAAGTCGTGGCGATCGAGGAGGGGGTACCCGGGGTGTTGACGAGAATAGCGGCGAAAGCACCGCCGTAGATAGCGCCCATGTACACTGCGCCGAGCGCCACCAATCCTTGCAGCGCATCCATGGTGAAGGTGAATGGAAGGAGCACAGCCAGGGCCATGGTCGCAGTGAGGCCGGGCATCGCGCCGACGAGAAGCCCCGCGCTGACGCCGGCGAAGATGATCAGCAACATCTGCGGCTGTAGCAGCTGCACGAACGCTGCTTGCAGTAGTTCCATAGTTAGCCAATCGCCGACAGGGGGTGAAGGAGCGTGAGGTCGTTTTGAAGGGACGATGCTGTGATCGCCCCTTCAGGAAGATGGTCAGGCTGGCTTGGCTGCTGTGGGATGGCGTTACTCTCCCGGCCGGAGGATGTCTCCGTAGTCCTCACCGACACGCTGAACCAGATCGACAGCATCCTGTCCGGTGTAGTGCGTCATGACGAAACCGAGAGGCTCCTGTTGGTGCCTGATGATCTCATTGACCTGTCCGAAGGCATCAGCGAGCACTTCGATGATCTCCGGTGGGGTGCCTACGGGCGCGGCCACACCGCGGTACGCGCCGCCGACGATGTCGTAGCCGAGCTCCCGGAAAGTCGGAGCGTCGGGAAGCGCCGCCACGCGTTCTTCGGATGCCACTGCGAGGACCCGCACCTGATCGCCGAGCTGCACTCCGAGCATCGTGTAGTTCATCAACGCCGAGACATGACCGCCGAGCAGCGCCGCAGGAAGCGGTCCCGTGCCGGTGAAGGGGATGTACGTGAGGTTGACGTCGGCTTCCTGCTCCAGCCGGAGCATCTCCAGGTGGTTGGCGCTGAATGTTCCGCTGCCGCCCATGGTGACGACCTGCGGGTTCTCGCTCGCGAACTCGATCAGGTCATCGAGGGTTTCGAATGGGCTGTCCGCCCTGACGATCAGCGCATTGGGGGTGAAGTGGAACCAGGTGATGATCTCGAA
Source organism: Trueperaceae bacterium (assembly GCA_007121175.1). Classification (GTDB taxonomy): domain Bacteria; phylum Deinococcota; class Deinococci; order Deinococcales; family Trueperaceae; genus CSSed10-48. The sequence goes on from SKMG01000062.1 coordinate 3,124, forward strand.
ACCCTCGGTGGTGTAGCCAGCATCGGCACGTTGAATCGGCTGCCCGACGATATGCGGGATGTTCAAGCCGATCAGTTCGTAACCGTCGGGCCGCGCGGTGCGTTGGAAATCGCTCCAGCCCACGGCGCCACCACCGCCGGGTCTGTGCGTGACAGTCACGGGGACACCGAGGAGCTCCTGGAGGTGGGGCTCCTGGAAGCGCGCGGTGACGTCGGACTCCCCGCCGGGATCGAAGGGGATGATGTAGGTGATCGGCCGCTCGGGGAACTGCGCCATTGCGAAACCAAGTAACGCAATGATCGTCAGGATCGAGATGCCGAAGCAACGGCTGCCCACAGTGCGCATGTCATCCACCTGCTTTCTGCTGCCTAAGAGTTTAGTAGAGCTTAACCCGTATGCTCATCTACTTGTCAAGAATCTGCTCATGTGGTTTCGACTCCTTGGGCGTACTCGAAGCCTTGGTAGGACCGTTTGCCGGCCGATGAGACGGCGCGGGAGTGGCTCGTCACGTGCATGCCGAAGGACGACCCAGAGCGTGATGCGAAAGTGGAGTGGAAGGTCACCGCACTCGGCGATCCGGACTACCGAGCCTTCCGACGCCGCTCGCGAGATCGGTCGCAACCGATGATGTATGCGATGCAGCCCGCTTCGCATAGCTGGCTGCATCCCTCACGCCACCCGGGCAGATCACCATGCCACAGAGTGACACCACCGAACTGACCGTGTTCATCGCGCGCCGCGACCCGACCTGCGACGAGTGCCGCGAGGAACTCGGCGCGAAGGCATGGATCACCCTCGCCGACGGCGGGCGCGCACTCTGCCTCTCGTGCGCCGACCTCGATCACCTCGTCTTCCTGCCCTCCGGAGACGCTGCGCTCACCCGCCGTGCGCGGAAGCACTCGAGGCTGTCCGCCGTCGTCCTGCAGTGGAGCCGCGCGCGCAAGCGCTACGAGCGCCAAGGTTTGCTGATCGAAGAGTCGGCACTCGCCCGGGCCGAGGCCGAGTGCTTGTCTGACGCCGACGCTCGAGCCCGTCGCCGCGAGCGGGAAGGCGAGCGCCGATCAGAGCTCGACCGCGACTACCTGGCCCGCTTCGCCCTGCGCGTGCGTGAGCAGTTCCCCAAAGCCCCTTCCGAGCGGGAACACGAGATCGCCGAGCACGCGTGTCGGAAGTACAGCGGCAGGGTCGGGCGCTCCGCTGCCGCCAAGGCACTCGATCCCGGGGCCGTGCAGCGAGCGGTCACCGCCCACGTCCGACACCGAGAGACGAACTACCACGAGCTCCTAGCGGCGGGCCTCGAGCGATACGAAGCACGCGACCGGGTCGGCGTGCAGGTACGAGAGATTCTCCGGAACTGGCGGGGTTCGTGAGCGTCGGCTCCGGGCCCGTGGACCCGCAGCCCTCTTGACTCGGATGTCGCGAAGCGCTACCCTACCGCCACATGTTCTTTCTTTCACAAGCGGGGCATCGATAGCACGAGTTCGCCGGATACCAGTTCACACGGAAAGGGTGTGAAAGGGATGGAACAGAGGGTGCTGTCGCGTAAGGACTTCCTCAGAACCAGCGCGAAGTTGGCGGTTGGGCTCACCGCGGGAATCGGGGCGATGACCCTCTTCCCGAAGCGAGCCGCAGGGGCGCCCAGCACCATCCCTGATCTGCCCTGGCCCTACGCGGAACTGGACGTCGAGGAGGCGCGCAGGCGCGGCCATCAAGGCTTCTACGACGAGAACCGGGCATGTTCCTACGGGTCGTTCCACACCATCATCACGATGCTGCAGGAGCAGGTCGGCGAACCCTACACGCTGATGCCGACCGCGTTCCTCGAGTGGGGCCGCGGAGGCGGGTGGGGTTGGGGAACGTTGTGCGGAGCGTTGACGGGCGCGCTCACTGCGATGAATATCTGCCAGCCCAAGAGCACGGCCAGCAAGCTCGGCGACGAACTCGTGGGTTGGTATACCCAGACGGCGTTCCCCACCGACATCAGCAACCAGTATGCCGTGGAGGGCAGGTTCGCCGACACGACGAACCGCGAAGCGCAGGTGCAGACGGTGTGCGGTTCACCCCTCTGTCACATATCCGTCGATACCTGGGTGGCGGCCGCGAACGTCGGAGCGACGAGTGCCGAGCGACGCGAGCGCTGCGGCCGCCTCACGGGCGACGTCGCCGCCTATGCGGTCAAGCTCATGAACGATGATCGCCGGGAAGTGTTCGCACCACTCTACGCTGCTCCGGCATCGGTCGCTTACTGCATGAGCTGTCACGGCAAGGATGGGCTGGACGATTCTCTCGGCAAGATGGAGTGCACGCAATGCCATGGCGACCATACGGGACGGCTCACGGCCAAGATGCCAGACAGCTTCGCTCCCACGCACCAGGCGCGAGGCCACTATCCGATCCCGTTCTCGCCCCGGACGACCATTCGCTTCACCATTCCGTCGGCGGCAGTCGTGTGGCTCGCCGTCTATGACGTCCACGGACAGCTCGTCAAGAACCTGGTGAACCTCGAGCACTATGCTCAGGGGCCTCACGACGTGTCATGGGACGGCACCGACAACCGCAACCACCAAGTGGCGAGTGGCACGTACTTCTATCGGCTCCAGGCGGGAAGCCACACCGAAACACAGCGCCTCGTCATCTTCTGACGACCGCTCGTACCCGTAGCGGGGCGAGTCCGCAGGCGGATTCGCCCCGCCGGAGCGTCATGACCTCGACGGCACCGGCACCCTGTTCCCTGGCTGTCGCGCATCTCCCTGGGTGTCGCGCTTCGGCGCGCGCAAGGACTCCAGGTCGCGTCTACCACAGCGCGACTGGCCGCGGGCTGGCGTGCGCGCGGAGGCGAGCGTCCTTCGTCACGAGCCGCAGGCCCCGCTCGACCGCGGTCGCGTAGATGAGGCGGTCCGCCGGGTCTCCCGGGAATGAGCCGGGTAGGGCGACGGCCGCCGCCGCGATCGCGGGATCCACCGGCACCGTCACGAGATGCTCGGCTAATCGGTCGAGCCACGACCGGAGCGGGACCGTGATCACGATCCGGCCGTTCGCTGCGAGCCACGCCAACTCGAACCACGAGATCGCCGCTACGGCCAAGACGTCCGCCGACTCGATCGCCTCGCTCGCGGCGTCGCTCAGGCGCTCAGGCTCGGCGGACCACCAATGGACGGCATGCGTGTCGAGGAGCAGGGTGGTCACTCGGACTCCCAGGCGACGCCGGTCGAGAACAGGTCCGACTCGTGAGCGGCGCTCACCGCCACACCCTGCAACGCGCCGCGAAGTGCATGCGGGCCGCGCGCCGGCACCAGGCGAGCCACGACGCGACCGCGCTTGGTGATCTCGACCTCTTCCCCCAACGTCACCTCGTCGAGCAGCGCCAGGATCCGGGCCTTGGCTTCGGTAGCGGTCACCTTTCGTGCCATATGGTCATCATACATGACCATATGGCTACCGCCATCGGCTACGGCCGTGCGGGCACCGCCCCGAGGGACGGTGCCCGCCACACGCGGCCGGACCGTCAGTCTCAGTCGACCACTGACTTCAGGCTGTACTCCGCGACATCGATCGGCCGCAAAACCCCGCCCGGGAGCCGCTCGATGTACTGCTTGAGCGGCAGGAAGTAGTTGATGAAGGTGTCCTCGTACCCCGCCGGGTTCGCCTCGCGCACCGCAGCGAACTCCAGGTAGTTATCGCGGCCGAGCGCGGTGAAGGAGTTCGTGGCAACGGTGTAGACCCGTTCAGGGTCGATCGGGGCCCATGTACCGCTGGCGCGCTCCTGCACCTCGACGTTCAGGATCACCTCGCCGTCGGCGCCTCCTAAGTCGACGTCGTAGCGCAAGCCCGCCGCGTACGGGAAGGCGCCGGTAGAGCCGGTGTGCAGCGAATAGTGAGCGGCTTGGTTGAGCACCGTCACGATCGACTCGCCAGTCATCTCGAGCATGACGATCGTGTTCGAGAATGGCAGCGCGGCGATGGCGTCACCGACGGTGAAGGGGCCGGAGAGGAACTCGGTGCGCACGCCGCCCGCGTTCTGGATCGCCACGTCGATCGCCGGATTCGTCTCCCGGAACGCCTGAGCCACCACGAACGCGGCCAAGCTACCAGTCGGCGTCTCCCCCGCCGCGAACGGCTCGGGGATACGAGCATTGCCCAGCGTGACCTCCACCGTACCGATCGGCTCGACCTTGATCGCCTCGATGCCCTCACGGTACGGCTCGAGCAGCGCCTCCACCGACGCGTCGGGGCTCGTGAGCCGTAACAGCGGCGACGCCTCGATGGCGCCCAGGATGGCGACCTCGGCCCCGTCCTCGACCGCGACCAGCTGGTTCTCGGAGTCCGGCTGCAGGAACGGCCCCTCGACCGGCAGCACGATCGAGCCTTCATAACCGGTCACCAGGCCGTCGGCGTCGAAGGTGACGTCGAGGATGCCGAGCGCCTTGGCGTACTCCCAGGCCGTGACGACCAGCACCGGATCGCCCGTCGGACCCTGGACCACCGTGGGGTACGCGCCGAGGTCGAGCGCCTCGAGCCCCTCGTGGCTGCTGCCTGCGAACGGGCCGGTCTGGTTGCTCACGATCGGCGCGAGACCGATCTGCGCGAGCTCGTCCGCGTCGCCGAGCAGCGAGTGGCTGTCGCCGCCCACGATCACGTCGATACCGGCGACGGCCTTCGCGATCGCCAGGTCGTTGAAGTACCCGACGTGCGAGAGCAGCACGATCTTGTCGACCCCCTGCGCTTCGAGCTCCTGCACCATCTGCGCCGCAGTCTCGATCTCGGGCGTGAAGCTCACGTCCTCGGACACCAGCGACGAGTTCTTGGTCTTCTCGACCTTCAGGATGCCGATGATACCGACGCGCTCACCTTCGATCTCACGGACGACGTACGGCAGGATCTGGTCGCGCACCCGGTAGAGCGGGCTGGCCGGCTCGGGCAGCGCGTTCGAGGACACGATCGGGAAGTCCGCCAACTCGATGAGCTGCGCCAGCCGCTCGTCGCCCTCGTCGAACTCGTGGTTGCCGAGCGCGTAGGCATCGAGGCCCAGCGCGTTGAACACCAGGAAATCGGGCTCGCCCTTGTACACGCTGAAGTACAGCGTGCCGTTCAACTCGCCACTGTTGAGCACGATCGCGTTCGGCGTGCGCTCCTGGTCGATGACGGTGACGATGCGCGAGAAGCCCCCCAAGGTGAGGCGCGTGCGCACGCCGTCCAACGAGAGGTCGAAGGCGGCGCCGTCGAGGTGCGAGTGGTGATCGTTGGTGTGGAGGATGCGCAGCGTGAAGGCGTCCCCCTGACCGAAGCCGATCCCCGATACGATGATCGCGACGAGGACGAGGAGGACGAGCGAACGGCGGATCATGGTGGGACCTCCATGGGGGCGTGGCCACGCCGGTTGGGCCGTTCGCTGGCGCACGGACATCTCGAGGCCGGCCCAGACGCCTCGGGGTCCGCCATCGTGCGCGGTCGAGCGTCGATCGAGAAGCCTAACCCTCCCGCACCGCGCGCGCCAGGGTCGGGGGCCTCTTGCGGCGACCCGATGGGGAGGCATCAGTCGAGAACACCCTTCACACCGCCCGGCCGAAGGCCCTACCCTAGTGGTGAGACGCATGTCTGAGCACAGCTTCGGCCACAGCGGCAAGACCGCGATCGTCACGAGCGCCAGCCATGGTCTGGGGTCGTACTACGCCCGCGCCTTGGGCGGCGCAGGCGCCGATCTGGTCATCACCAGCCTGCTCGAGGCGGCGCTCGCGCACTACAGCCCCATCGACA
>SKMG01000164.1 GCA_007121175.1 Trueperaceae bacterium
GCCCGGCCCGGCTTCGTCATCAACATCGCCTCGATCGTCGGCCTGCGTGGCTACGCTGACCAGGTGGCCTACACCGCATCGAAGCACGCCCTCGTCGGCCTGAGCCGGGCGCTGGCGCAGGAGCTGCACGAGCAGCGCGACGAGGTGCGTGTGCACGTCCTCTGCCCGGGCGGCACCGCGACCGACCTCTTGCGGGCCGCGCGCCCCGACATCGCCGAGCACGACGCCATGCAGCCCTCGGAGATCGCCGAGCTGGTCGCCTTCTTGGTGACGCGCAGCGGCAACGCCGTTCTGGGCGAGATCACCCTGCGCCGGGCTTCGGCCAGGCCTTGAACGCCAGCCTCGGCCGGCCCCGAACGCGGATCTCGGCCAGGCCCTCATCGATGGAAGGGGAAGGCATGCCCACACGAACCTCGGCCACCGCCGAGCCTCTGGAGCGCGTAGCACAGCGCATCCGCAAACGCGTCTTCGAGCACGTCATGCGCAACGGGGGCGGCTACCTCAGCCAGGCCTGCTCGTCGGCCGAGCTCTTCGCCGCCCTCTACGGCAGGATCATGAAGCTCGGGCCGAGCACGGCGCCGATGATGCCGCTGCCGTTCGCGGGCTCGCCCGGGCCGGGGAACCCGAACTACGTCTCCGGCGGCGCTTACAACGGCCCGGCCGAGCCCGACCTCGACCGCTTCATCTTCTCGCCGGCGCACTACGCGCTGGTCCTGTACGCGGCGCTCATCGAGTTCGGCAGGCTCGCTCCAGAGGCGCTCGAGGAGTTCAACCGCGACGGCTCCACCGTCGAGATGATCGGCGCCGAGCACTCGCCGGGCGTCGAGACCACCACCGGCTCGCTCGCGCAGGCGATCAGCCAGGCCGGGGGTATCGCGCTCGGTCGCCGGCTCAAGGGCGAACGCGGACGGGTGTGGGTGCTGATGAGCGACGGGGAGTTCCAGGAGGGCCAGGTGTGGGAGGCCGTCCAGGCCCTGGTGCACCACCGCATCGACAATCTGGCCGTCTTTGCCGACATCAACGGCCAGCAGGTGGACGGCACCACCGACGAGGTGATGGCGATCGGTTCGCTGGCCGCGAAGCTGCAGGCCTTCGGCGCCCGCGTCGTCGAGGTGGACGGCCACGACATCGAGGCGCTCGCGGCGCCCGCCGAAGCCGAGCCCGATGGGCGCCCGCTGTTCGTGCTGGCCTACACCGACCCGGTGCGCGGCATCCCGCTGCTGGGCGAGCGCGCGCCGCACCTGCACTACCTGCGCTTCTCGTCCGACGAGGAGCGCGAGCGCTACCAGCGCGCCTGTGATGCGTTCGACGAGGAGGCCTGAGATGGAGATCGTCAACCGCCCCCACGTCGCGAACTTCATCCGCTGGTCGGCGGACAAGCCGAAGGTGCTGGTGCTGACCGCCGACCTGACCAACTCGTGCGAGGTCGGAGCCTGGCGCGACACCTACCCCGAGCGCTACTTCTCCCTCGGTATGGCCGAGCAGAACCTCATGGGCTTCGCCGCCGGCCTGGCGCGCGAGGGTTTCGAGCCGTTCGTGCACACGTTCGCCGTGTTCATCTACCGGCGCCCGTTCGACCAGCTCGCCATGTCGATCGCCTACCCGAACCTGCCGGTGCGGCTGATGGCCTTCCTGCCTGGTGTCACCACGCCCGGCGGCGTCACGCACCAAGCGATCGAGGACGTCGCGCTCATGCGGGCGACGCCGAACATGACGGTGCTCGAGACTGGCGACGCGACCGAGGTCGAGAGCGTGCTCGACGTGGCCCACGCCGTCGACGGGCCGGTGTACGTGCGCTTCTTGCGGGGCCGCGTACCGCGGCTGTTCCCGGCCAGCGAGCCGATGGTGCTCGGCCGCGCCCGGCTGCTGCACGAGGGCGACGACGTGACCGTCCTCACCGCCGGCATCACCACCGAAGAGGCGATGCGCGCCGTGCCGGCCTTATCGGACGCCGGCGTGCAGGCGACACACCTGCACGTCTCGACCCACAAGCCCTTCGACGACCCGACGGTGCTCGCTGCGCTGAAGCGGGCCAAGCGCGGCGTGGTGACGCTCGAGAACCACGTGATCACCGGCGGGCTGGGCTCGGCCGTCGCGGAGCTGATGGCGGAGCACGCGCTGGGCACGCCGCTCGTTCGGCTGGGACTACGCGACGTCTACGCCCACGGCGCCAGCCAGGCGTACCTGATGCGCGAGTACGGCCTCGACGCCATGTCGCTGGTGCGAGCGGTCGAGCGTGTGACGGGGAGCGAGACTGGACTCAGCGAGCAGGATCTCGCGAGTGTGCGCATCGAACCGGTGCACAGCCTGGCCAAGGCCGAGGCGCTGTAGATGGCGCATCCCGCCGTGCTGCCCAGCAGCGCGCAGGTTCCCGGGCTCGGTGGCGAACGCTTCACGGTGCGCTATGCGCTCACCGGCGACCCGCGAGAGGCACGCCGCAAGGCGGAGGACATCTGCCTCGAGCAGACCGTGGAGTTTCCGGCGGACCTGCTCCCCGCCGGCGACATACCGCAGGCGCTGGTGGGCCGGATCGAGCGCTTGGAGCCCGTCGATGATGCGCTGTTCGTAGCCGATATCAGCTACGCCGTCGAGGTGGTCGACCAGGAACTGCCGCAGCTGCTAAACGTCGTGTTCGGCAACATCAGCCTCATGCCGGGCATCCGGGTGCTACGCATCGATCCGTCGCCCGGCTTGCTGGCGGCACGGCGCGGCCCGCGCTTCGGCCAGCAGGGCCTGCGCGAGCTGCTGGGGGTACCGACGCGGCCGTTGCTGATGACGGCGCTCAAGCCGCTCGGTCTCGCAGTCGAGGAGCTCGCGCGCCTCGCCTACCGCTACGCGCGAGCCGGCGTCGACATGGTCAAGGACGACCATGGGCTGGTGAACCAGCGCATCGCTCCCTTCGAAGCGCGGCTCGAGGCCTGTGCCGCCGCCGTCGCCCGCGCCAACGACGAGACGGGCCGCCGCGCGGTGTACGTGCCGAACGTCACCGGCCCGGCAGGTGAAGTGCAGCGGCGGGCCCGGGCGGCGAAGTCGCTGGGCGCGGGCGGCGTGATGGTGTGCCCGGGACTCGTCGGTTTCGACGTGATGCGGGAGCTGGCCGACGATGACGAACTGGCGCTGCCGGTGGTGAGCCATCCGGCTTTCTATGGCAGCTTCGTCACCTCGCCGCAGCAGGGCATCTCGCACTACGCGCTCTACGGTCAGCTGCAGCGGTTGTCCGGCGCCGACGCCAGCATCTTCCCCAACGTCGGCGGACGCTTCTCGTTCAGCGCCGAGGAGTGCCGGTCGATCGCCGAAGGCTGCAGCGACCCGCTCGGCGACTGGGCGCCGGCCTTCCCCACGCCCGGCGGAGGGCTGCAGCTCGACACCGTGCCGCGCATGCGCGGACTCTACGGTGAAGACGTGATCTACCTGATGGGCGGCGGCCTGCACCGCGGACGCGGCACGCTCGACGAGACCGTGGCCGAGCTGCAAGAGGCGATCGCGATGGGGGGTGGCGCCCCGAACGCTCGCTGAGCCCCCGGTCGACCGCGGGCGCCCCCGGGCGGCAGCCTGTGGCCCGGGTGATCGAGGGTAGCCGGGCGCTGCGGCCCCGGCCCCCACGACCCGTCAGCCGAGCACCGCCAGCGCGGTGGGGTGGTCGGTGATGACGATGTCGAGGGTGCCGTTGGCGAGCGCTCCGCGCATCGCTTCGGCCTTCTCGCTGCCGCCCGCGACCCCGATCACGCAGGGCAGCGCCGCGAGGCTCGAGAGCTCGATGCCGACGATCCGGTGATGGATCTCGAGGTCGAGCACCTGGCCCTGCTCGTCGATGAAGCGACCGAGGACGTCGCCGACGGCGCCTCGGTCACGGTAGCGGACCATCTCGGTCGGGCTGACATAGCCGCCCCTGATGAAGCTGGCGCTCTCGTTCATCGCGCCGATGCCGACCAGAGCGTAGTTCGCCGTCTGCGCCATCGTGAGCACGTCGCGGACCGCCGGTTCGCCGAGCAGCGCAGCGGCTGTTCCAGCGTTCGACACGACCAGCGGCGAGGGGATCATGAACAGCCGGTGCGACTGCGCCAGCGCAGCGTTCAGGCCGCCGATCATGTGGACGTAGGTACTGACCCCGCCGGTCAGTGTCACGACCGAGGCGCCGGTGTGGTCGAGCAGGTATCCGAGCCGGTTGAGGGTGCGGGTGACGGTGTCCCCCCAGCCGATCGCCAGCAGGCTGCCGTCGCCGAGGAAGCTCATGAGGTACGACGCGGCGGCCTGCGCAAGCCGCTCGTTGACGTGCACCGTTGGTTCTAGGGGTCCGGGCTCGAGCGGCGGTATCACCACCGCTTCTTGCAGCCCGTAGGCTTCACGCAGGCGCTCCTCGAGCTCTAAGCAGCCGCGGTGCTTGGAGTGGATGGTGATCCCGATGATGCCAGCGCGCTTGCCCTTCTCGAGCAGGCGCGAGACCTTGATCCGCGACAGTCCCAGTCTGCGTCCGACCTCGTGCTGGGTGAGTCCGTCGTGGTGGTAGTACCAGGCGACGCGGCTCAGGAGCGCCTCCTCGTTCTCTGCGAGGGTGCGCAGGTCGACCTCGGGCATCACCACCTCCTCGGCTTGCCAGTGAAGCGTGGCCGCCAGGGCCCGCGCGGCGGTCGACTCACTACCGATGCGCGGGCCCTGGACCGAGACCGGTCGCTGCCGCTAGTGCTTCTCTTGCACGCGAGCGTCTTCGGGGTGCGCCGGGAAGTACTCCTTGCGGCGGGTCGCGTCGGTGGCCAGCCCGTTGACGAGGTCCAGCGCCTCGGAGACGCTGAGCCCATCGTGCACGATGCCCCTGACGCCCTGGATGATGGCCGCCGGGTGATCGGCCTGCCAGATGTTGCGGCCCATGTCGACGCCGATGGCGCCTCGCTCGAGCGCGTTGTGGCACATCTGCAGGATGCTCTCGTAGCTGTCGAGTCTCGGTCCGCCGGCGATGACGATCGGCACCGGGGTCTTGGCGACGACCTCCTCGAAACCGTCGCAGTAGTAGGTCTTCACGATGTCGGCGCCGAACTCGGCGGCGATGCGGCAGGAGAGCGCCAGGAAGCGCTTGTCGGCCGCCTTCTCCTTCATCTCCTTGCCGACCGCGGTGACGCCGAGCACGGGCAGGCCGTAGGGGCTGGCGTCCTCGATGGCCTGCGCTAGGTTCATCAGCGTCTGGTGCTGGTACTCGGCCCCGACGTAGATCGAGATCGCGACGGCCGAGGCGTTGAGCGTGATCGCCTGCTCGGCGGAGAGGATGACGGCCTCGTTGCTCATGTCCTCGTCGAGGATGCTGTTGCCGCCCGAGGCGCGCAGGACCTTGCCGCCCCGGAAGCTGATGGGGACCGAAGTGCCGAGGATCCCGGGGCTCAGCATGAGGCTGTCGGCGTACGCCAGCAACGGCTCCAGCGCCTTCGCGGGGTCCTCCATGCCACGCGTGGGCCCCATGAAGTAGCCGTGGTCGATCGCGAGCATGAGCGCTCGACCGTCGTGCTGGATGATCTCGCTCATCCGGTTCTTCTTGCCCCAGTTCATCTCGTTGAACATCGTGCCCTCCTTGGGCGCTCTCGCGGTCTCCGCTCGCCTTCGCGGCCACCGGTTGGAACCTGGACTTCGAGGCGTGACGTGTCTCACGCACCAGCTCGCGTCAGCGGTTCAGCCCTCGCGTTCGACGCGCGGCACCGGCTCGCCCGGACGCCACTCGAGCACGACGCCATCGCCCGGCACGTGTGGGGCCTTGACGAACAGCGCCTGCCAGGGCTCGTTGCCCTCGTTGACGAAGTAGTGCATCTCGTACGGGTCACAGCGAGCGTAGTCGCCGGGGCCGAGCTCGAAGCGCTCCGTGCCGTCGACCCACAGCGTCACCGTACCGGCAATGGTGTAGAAGCCCTCCTCGATCTGCCGGTGGTAGTGGTTCGGGAAGTCCTTGCCAGGGGGCAGGACCACGTAGCCGACGTCGGTGCGTGGGCCCTTGGCGATGTACCCCGGTCCGTGGTCGCCGAACCGGAGCTCGATCTCGGATACGTGCGCTCGCTTCACCTTAGTCTCCTTCGCCAGTAGAGCGTGCGGCCCTCGCCTGAGCATCTGTTCCCAGTCTAATCAGATGAACACGCCTGGTCAATGCGTGCGCTCCCTCCGAGATGTCCTTCGGGCCGGGTGATCGGCGGGCGCAGCGTATAGATTGAGGCATGGAACGCCAGCGCATCCTGATCGTCGAGGACGACCGCGCGCTGGCCCAGGCGCTCGACCAGGAGTTGGGTCGTGCCTACGACACCCGCGTCGTCCACACTGGTCGTGAGGCGCTGATCTCGGCCGTGAGGGAGGACTTCGATCTGGTCGTGCTGGACCTCAACCTGCCGGACATGGACGGCATCGAGGTCGCCGAAGAACTCCAGGAGCTGCCCGGTAAGATCCTCATGTTGACCGCCCGCGCCGACGTGCGCAGCCGCGTCGTCGGCCTCTACGCCGGGGCCAGCGACTACGTCGCCAAACCGTTCGACATGCAGGAGCTGCTCGCGCGGGTCTACGCCCAGCTGCGCCGCAACGGCGCAGCGGAGATCTATTCGTGGGGCCCGATGCGGGTCTCCGAGGAGGACCGGAACTGCCTGATCGACGGAGTGCCGCTCCCCTTGACGGCGCTCGAGTTCCGCGTGCTCGCGCTGCTCATGGCCAACCAGGGGCGCGTGTACTCGAAGACCACGCTCGTCGAGCGCCTCTATGGCAGCGAGACGCCCGCCTCGAACGCCGTAGAGGCGCTGGTGTCGCGCCTTCGCTCCAAGCTCGGCGAATGCGGCCTCGACGAGGTGGTCGAGACCGTCCGAGGCATCGGCTACGTGATCCGTGAGCCGCGCACGTGACGTTGCGCACGCGCCTCAGCGTCGCGGCGACCGCCTTCGCCGCCTTGGTCGTGGTGGTGTTCGGCGGTCTCGCCTACCTCGGCTACCAGCGGCAGCTGGAGCAGCAGCTGACCGACGTGCTGCTCAACGACCTCGAACGGGTCGCGACGCTACTCGACGAACCGAGCCTGGGAGCCTCCTTCACGGGAGCAGAGAGTGCTGGTGTCATCCTGCAGTTCGTGAACGGCGACGGCGAGGTCGTCCTGGGCTGGGGCGACCCCGCGCCGCTGCCGGCAGTGCAGGGAGCCACGCGTTTCGTGCACGAGGAGCGAACCTACCTCACGACCCAGGCGCGCTGGCGCGCGGCCGACGGCTTCATCCGCCTGGCGCACGACATCACCGGCACGGTCGAGGCCTCCGAGCGGGTAGGCCGCGCGCTGATGGCCTCGGGTGTCGTGGTCGTGCTGCTCGCGGCCTTGGTGGCGCTCTTCGCGGTACGCCGCATGCTGCGGCCGCTCACCGACCTCGCCGTGCAGACCAGGCGCTTAGAGCCCTCGGTACCAGAGGATGTGGCGTACGTCGGTCCTCCCGACGAAGTCCACGACCTGGCGACCGCGCTGAACGACGCACTCGCAGCCATCCGTCAGCGGCGCGAGGACGAGCGCACGTTCCTGCTCGAGGTGGCCCACGAGCTCGCAGGACCGCTGACGCTGGTGCACTACCACCTCGACCGGCTACGGCTCGAGGCCGCCGGCGATCCGCGCTTGCGGGCAGCATCCGATGCGGCGCGCGAGCTGCTGCGGACCTCACAAGATCTGCTGGTGGTCGCGCGGGGCGAACTCGACCGCCCCATCAGTCACGAGCTCCTCGACCTACGCGAGCTCGCCGCCCGCGTCGCCGACGAGTATCCCGGCGTACTCGTCGAGGTCAGCGAGCCGGCCGAGGTGGTGGGCGACCCGGAGCGGTTGATGCAGGTGGTGCGCAACCTCGTGCGCAATGCGGTGCAGGCGTCCGGTGGCCCGGAGCGGGTCTCGATCTCGTTGCGGAGCGGGAACGACGCTCACGTGCTCGTGGTCCGTGATACGGGACCAGGCATGACGCCCGAGACACTGGCTCGAGCCTTCGAGCGTGGCTTCAGCACCGGTCGCGGGAGCGGTGTCGGCCTGGCCGTGGCGAAAGACCTCGCGGAGCGCCACGGCGGCAGCGTCCGGGTCGTCTCGAGTACGCCCGCCGGGACGGTCATGGAGGTCAGGCTCCCGAGCCTCGCCTCGAAGCTCGACGATGCGTCACCTGCACCGCTGCCTTCGTAAGCGGCGGGTAAGGTAGGGGGGATAGGCTGCGCAGACGATGAGCGTACGCTTCGGTTCGCCCGGTCTGGAGGTGTTCGTGCTCCGTCTCGTCTCGATGGTCCTCGTGTTGATGCTGACGTTCTCGGCGTACGCCGTGATGCCGGGCAACGCGCACGTGCTCCTGACGAACGATGCGGGCACCATCGTCGGCGTCGGCAAGACGCTGCACGGTCTGGCCTTCGAGCTCGACCTGATGACCGGCTTCGAGGGCGTCGCCAAGCTGACGTTCGTGGCACAGGGTGAACCCAAGATCGTCGTGCTCGATGTCGTGGTCCTCGGCGGCGTGATCTACCTCGATTCCGTCGACCTCGCCGACCTCGCACGCGAAGCCGGATTCGGTGTCGTGCGCGTCGCCGAGCTGCCTGCTGCCGACTCCGACGGCCCCGCGGCCGCCGCTTCGGGCGGCATGACGGGCGAGGCTTCGGGCGCCGCGACTGGCGTCGGCGAGACAGCTGGGGAGCCGGCGCCCGCTGCGCCTGGCGTTGCCGACCCGGGTCGGGAGCGGGCTGCTGATGCGGCGTCTCCGCCGGCTCAGGAGCGGGCTGCCGAGGCGTCTGAGTCGGGTCAGGAGCGGGCTGAGGAGCGGCGTGACGAGCGCGCGGGCGAGGCCGGTCAGCCGGGTGAGGAGC
>SKMG01000263.1 GCA_007121175.1 Trueperaceae bacterium
ATCGCCGTCATGCCCTTCGACGGCTACAACTTCGAAGACGCCATCGTCCTCAGTGAGCGGCTGGTGCGCGACGACGCCTACACCTCGGTGCACATCGAGAAGTTCGAGAAGGAGGCGCGCGACACCAAGCTCGGCCCCGAGAAGATCACCCGCGACATCCCCGGCCTCTCCGAGGCGGCGCTGCGCGATCTCGACGAGGACGGCGTGGTGCGCATCGGCGCCGAAGTCAAGCAGGGCGACATCCTGGTTGGTCACACCTCCTTCAAGGGCGAGAAGGACCCCACCCCCGAGGAGCGGCTGCTGCGCTCGATCTTCGGCGAGAAGGCGCGCGAGGTCAAGGACACCTCGCTGCGGGTGCCGCCCGGCGACGGCGGCATCGTGCTGCGCACCGTGCGCTTCCGGCGCGGCGACCCAGGTGTCGAGCTCAAGCCCGGCGTACAGGAGATGGTGCGGGTCTACGTGGCGCAGAAGCGCCGGCTGATCGAGGGCGACAAGCTCGCCAACCGCCACGGCAACAAGGGCGTGGTCGCCAAGATCCTGCCGCCCGAAGACATGCCCTACCTCGATGACGGAACCCCGGTCGACCTGGTCTTCAACCCGCTGGGCGTGCCGTCGCGCATGAACCTCGGCCAGATCCTCGAGACGCACCTGGGCCTCGCCGCTCACAAGCACGGCGTCTCGTACGTGACGCCGGTGTTCGACGGCGCCAGAGAACACGAGATCAAGGAACTGCTCGAGGAGGCCGCCCGGCACGATGTCGGAGAGAACCGCGAGGCCGGCTTCGCCGTCGACAAGCGCGAGCGGGCAGTCGTACGCCGCGCGGACAAGCTCGGCGTCATCGACGAGGCGCTCGATCCCGAGGAGGCCCTGGTGCAGCTGGCTCGGGCCGGCAAGGCCGTGCTGTTCGACGGCAGGAGCGGCGAGGCGATCGACGCCCCCATCGTCGTCGGGATCATGTACGTGATGAAGCTCTACCACATGGTCGAAGACAAGATGCACGCCCGCTCCACCGGGCCCTACTCGCTCATCACCCAGCAGCCGCTGGGCGGCAAGGCCCAGTTCGGCGGCCAGCGCTTGGGCGAGATGGAGTGCTGGGCGCTGCAGGCCCACGGATCGGCCTACACCCTGCAGGAGATGCTGACGATCAAGTCCGACGACATCGACGGTCGCAACGCCGCCTACGAGGCGATCGTCAAGGGTGACGACGTGCTCGAGCCGACCATTCCCGAATCGTTCAAGGTCCTGGTCAAGGAGCTGCACTCGCTCGGCCTCGACGTGCGGGTCTTAGGCGACGGCGACAGGCCGGTCGACATCTTCGACGAGACCGGCCGACGCTGGTAGGGAGCTGACTGTGAACCAGTACCGAGAATTCGACCGCGTCCAGATCCAGATCGCCTCACCCGAGCGCATCAGGAGCTGGAGCTACGGCGAGATCACCAAGCCCGAGACGATCAACTACCGCACCCTCAAGCCCGAGCGCGACGGTCTGTTCGACGAGCGCGTCTTCGGTCCCGAGAAGGACTGGGAGTGCGCCTGCGGCAAATACCGCGGGCAGCGCTTCGCCAGCAAGGTCTGCGAGCGCTGCGGGGTCGAGGTCACCAAGTCGACGGTGCGCCGCTACCGCATGGGCCACGTCGAGCTGGCCACCCCCTGCGCCCACATCTGGTACGTCAAGGACGTCCCCTCGAAGATCGGGGCGCTGCTCAACCTCTCCACCTCGCACCTAGAGCAGGTGCTCTACTTCGCCCGCTACATCGTCACCGACCCCCAGGACGCCAAGCTCGACGGCAAGCCCCTGCGTCGCGCCGACCTGCTCACCGATGACGAGTACCGGCGACTGCGCTTCGGTCAGCAGGAGACCTACACCGTCGCGCTCGGCGAGGATGCGGTCATCGGTGACGGCGAGCCCGTCGAGCAGGGTCAGCAGCTCGCGAAGGGGGTGAAGTCCAAGCTCGCCGGCATCGCCCAGTACCGCTTCCCGCGGCGCATCACGCTCGACTACCGAGAGCTGCGCGACGCGCGCCTGATCGTGCCGAAGCTCGCCTGGATCGAGGAGGAGAAGTACTCTGGCGGTCAGCCGATCGCCGAGCTCGAGTCCGAACTCGAGGTCCGCACCGAGGAGGAGGGCGTCGTCGAGCTGCTGCCGATCGGCAGCGACGGTGGGGTCCTGCTGGTCCGCGACGTCGACGACGAGGACGTGCGCCTGGCCTACCTCGTTCCAGCCGGGATGGAAGTGACGGTCGGCTCCGGGGAGTTCGTCGAGGCGGGCGACCGCTTGGCCACCGCGCCTGCCGGCACGCAGCTGCGCCTGCCGAGCGAGGCCACCGCCTCGCTGCGCGCCAGCAAGACCAAGGACAAGCAGGTCACCATGACCCTCGAGGTGCGCTGGGCGCGCCGCGAGGTGCACGAGATCAACCCGACCATGCACGTGATGGTGGGCGACGGTGCCGAGGTGCCGGCCGGGAGCAAGGTGGTGGGAGCGATCGACGCGGCCCAGGAGATCGTGGCCGCTGCCGACGCCACGGTCAAGCTCTCCGAACCGGCCTCGATCATCGTCTCGCGCGCCCGCGTCTACCCCTACGAGGACGAGCCGATCGTCGTGAACGGCGACCGGGTGCGGCCGGGCGACGAGCTCGCCGATGCAGGCCGCGTCCGGAGCGACATCTCGGGCCGGGTGGAGATCGACCTGGTGCGCAACCAGGTGCGGGTCATCGAGAGTTACGACTTCGAGGCGAAGATGGGCGCGGAGGCCGTGCGCGAGCTCCTCGCGGCGATCGACTTGCAGCAGCTCGAGGCCGAACTGGTCGAGGAGATGAACTCGCCGAGCCGGCACAAGCGTGCCAAGGCGCGCAAGCGCCTCGAGATCGTGCGCTCCTTCATCCAGAGCGGCAACGCGCCGGCCTGGATGATCCTCGAGGCAGTGCCGATCATGCCGCCGGATCTGCGCCCGATGGTGCAAGTCGAGGGCGGGCGCTTTGCCACCAGCGACCTCAACGACCTCTACCGGCGCCTGATCAACCGCAACAACCGCCTCAAGAAGCTCATGCAGCAAGGCGCGCCCGACATGATCGTCCGCAACGAGAAGCGCATGCTGCAAGAGGCTGTCGATGCCCTGATCGACAACGGTCGGCGCGGCAGCGCGGTCGTCCACCCAGGCTCCGACAGGCCGCTCCGATCGCTCACCGACCTGCTCGGCGGCAAGCAGGGGCGCTTCCGCCAGAACCTGCTCGGCAAGCGTGTCGACTACTCCGGGCGTTCGGTGATCGTGGTGGGCCCTCAGCTCCAGCTCCACCAGTGCGGCGTGCCCAAGCGCATGGCGCTGGAGTTGTTCAAGCCGTTCCTGTACAAGAAGCTCGAGGAGCGCGGGATCGTCAGCAACATCAAGAGCGCCCGCAAGCTGCTCGAGCGCTACCGCGACACGCGCGACGAGATCTGGGACGCGCTCGAGGAGGTCATCCAGGACCGCGTGGTGCTGCTCAACCGTGCCCCGACGCTCCACCGCCTCGGGATCCAGGCCTTCGAGCCGGTACTGATCGAAGGGCAGGCCATCCAGCTGCACCCGCTGGTGTGCGCCGCCTTCAACGCGGACTTCGACGGCGACCAGATGGCCATCCACGTGCCGCTCTCGGTCTACGCGCAGTCCGAGGCGCGGCTGCAGATGCTCGCCTCGCACAACCTGCTCTCACCCGCGCACGGAGCGCCGAACGTCAAGGCCGACCGCGACATCATCCTGGGCCTGTTCGTGCTGACCCAGGTGCACACCGGCCGCTACGGCATGGGTCGCACCTTCGACGCGGTCGACGAGGCGCTCGCGGCGTTCGCTCGCGACGAGGTGTCGCTCAACGCCAGCATCACCGTGGCGGGCACGGAGACCTCGATCGGCCGGCTGAAGTACCGCTTCGCCACCATCGACGAGGCGCTGCTGGCCGCCGAGTGGGGCGAGATCGACATGCAGGACGTCGTCACCGTCAAGGTCGACGGTCGGCTGATCGAGACCAGTCCGGGACGCTGCTTCTTTGCGCGGCTGGTCAAGGAGACGCTCTCCGAGGACGGTGCCGAGATCCCTTCCTCGATGATCCGCTACGACACCGCCTACGAGAACAGCGCCCTGCGCGACCTGGTGATCGAGAGCTTCAAGCTGCTCGGCGTCGAGAAGACCGCCAAGCTGCTCGACGGCCTCAAGACCGCCGGCTTCGCGCTCTCCACCACCTCCGGCATCACCATCGGCATCGACGACGTGGCGATCCCGCCGGCCAAGAAGGAGTTGCTCGAGGAGGCCGAGTCGAAGCTCGGCAAGATCCAAGAGTTCTTCGAGATGGGCTTCGTCACCGAGCAGGAGCGCTTCCAGCAGGTGGTCCGGCTGTGGAACGACACCACCGAGCAGGTGAAGCAGGCCGTCTTCGAGCACTTCGAGACGAACATGCCCTTCAACCCGCTGTTCGTCATGGCGCAATCCGGCGCCCGCGGCAACCCGCAGCAGATCCGCCAGCTCGCCGGCATGCGCGGCCTGATGGCCAAGCCCTCGGGCGACACCATCGAGCTGCCGATCCGCTCGAACTTCCGCGAGGGTCTCGACGTGCTGGAGTACTTCATCTCCACCCACGGGGCCCGCAAGGGCGGCGCCGACACCGCGCTGCGGACCGCCGACTCCGGCTACCTCACGCGTAAGCTCGTCGACGTCGCGCACGAGCTCGTGGTGCGCGAGGACGATTGCGGCAGCGCCGAGTTCCTCGAGGTCGAACTGTACACGGCCGAGGGCCGGCTGCGCGGCCGCGGCCAGCTCGAGATGAGCCTCTACGGACGCCGCCTGGCGCTCGAGACGGTCATCGGCGACCTCACCTTCGAGGCCGACTCGGTGTTGATGCGCGAGGACGTCAACGCCATCTATCGGCGCCTGCAGGCCGGCGAGGTCGACCCGGACCTCCGCACGCTGCCGGTGCGCAGCGCGCTCACCTGCCAGACGCGCGCCGGCGTCTGCCGGGCCTGCTACGGGCTCGACCTGAGCACCATGCGGCCGGTCAGCCTCGGTGAGGCGATCGGCGTCATCGCGGCCGAGTCGATCGGCGAGCCGGGCACGCAGCTCACCATGCGCACCTTCCACACCGGCGGCATCGCGACCGGCGGGGACATCACGCAGGGCCTCCCGCGCGTGATCGAGCTCGTCGAGGCGCGCAAGCCGAAGGTGAAGGCCGTCGTCGCGGATCTCGACGGGGTCGTGTCGATCGTGGAGGAGGAGGACCGCTTCCGCGTCACCGTGAGCTCGGACGACGGCGAGTTCAGCAAGGTCTACCGCATCGACAAGATGATCCGGTTGCTGGTCAAGGACGGCGATCGGGTGGAGGCCGGGCAGCAGCTCACCCGCGGGGCGATCAACCCCCACGACCTGCTCGAGACGCGCGGACCGGCCGCGGTGCAGACCTACCTGGTCGACGAGATCCAGCGCGTCTACCGCGGACAGGGCGTGAGCGTGCACGACAAGCACATCGAGGTCATCGTCCGGCAGATGCTCAAGTACGTCGAGGTGCTCGAACCGGGCGACAGCAAGTACCTCGAGGGCCAGACGGTCGAGCGCTTCGACATCGAGGAGACCAACGCGGGCCTGCTCGACGACGCCAAGACCCCGGCGAGCTGGAAGCCGCTGCTGCTGGGCATCACCAAGGCCAGCCTCAGCACCAAGTCGTGGCTCTCGGCGGCCAGCTTCCAGCACACCACGCACGTGCTGACCGAGGCGGCGGTGTCGGGCAAGATCGACGACATGGTGGGCCTCAAGGAGAACGTGATTCTGGGCCGCTTGATCCCGGCCGGGACCGGTCTCGACGTGATCCGCCACACCCGCGTGGCGGACGAGCGCTCGCTGCAGAAGCAGCGCGAGGCGGCCGAGCAGCAGGCGTTGGCGCGGCCCGCCGCGAGCGCGACGGCGACCACCCAGCCAGAGGCCTGAGCGCCGCCGGCTGCCACTACCAGACGCGGGCGGACCTTCGGGTCCGCCCGCGCTGCTGTCTTCACCCCCCAGAGCGCACGGTCGCGCGCGGCCGCGGCGGAAGCCCGAACCGGCGTGCTAGCCTCGCGCCGTGGGGGGCGCCGTCGAAGGCTCCATCGCGCCGCCGGAGGCGCTCGAGGTGGCGTCCGCCGCCATGGTCGGGCTCGATCCCGGCCGGCGCATAGGCGTCGCTTGGGTGAGCGCGGACGGCACCTTGCTCGGCAGCGCCATCGTCGAGCTCACGGAGCTGCAACGCCTTCCGCTACCGAGCGGGGCGCAGGTCGTGCTGGGTGACGGCACGGGCAGCCGCGCGCTGGCGGCCGCGCTGGCCGCGCTCGGCGTCGAGGCCGAACCGATCGACGAGACAGGCAGCAGCGAGGAGGGCCGCAGGCTCTACTGGCGCCGGCATCCGGCGCGCGGCATCGCGCGCTTGCTGCCGCCGGGCCTGCGCTCGCCGCCGCGCCCCATCGACGACTTCGCCGCCTACGCGATCGCGTTACGAGCGCTCGCGGGTGTCGGGCGGCGCGCCTCGAGCCCCGATGCCGGCCGTCACGAGCGCCCCCCGCCGTGACGGGGGGCGCTCGTGACGGAACGCCGGCGGCCGCGAGCCGCGGGCGCTTCCGGGGTCAGTTCAGCTCGTCTTCCTCGCCCGCATCGATCATCGCCCGCGCCTCGGCCTGGCTGATGTCGAGCACTGCGCTCACTTCGCCGGCGAGCAGTCGCAGGGCCCGCCGGTACGCCTGGCGGTCGAGGTCCGGCAGGCCTCGCTCGAGATCCCAGCGTCGCAGCTCGGAGGCGAGCGTGGCGATCTGGTACGGGTCGCCGCTGGTCAAGATGTCGGTCACCTTGCGGTGGCGAGCGGCCCACTGCTTGGGCAGCGTGATCCGGCCGTGCTGCAGGCGCTCGAGCACGGCCTGCACCTCGTCCTTGGTGAGGGCCGGCCGCAGTCCTGCTTCTTGCGGTGCATGGACGGGCACGAAGGCTCGCGAGGTGCCGTTCGGGAAGTCCACCTGGTAGTAGTTGTGATCGCTGCCGGCCACGGTCTTGACCGTGGTTCCCGACACGATACCGACGCCGTACGGTGGCAGCACGACCTGATCACCGCTCTTGAACGTCTTGGGCGAGTCTTTCAATGGACGGCTCCCTTCGACCGACGCGGTCGTCCCGACCGCTACTCGATCGCGGCGAAATGCGTCAGCGGTTGGCGCGGGTGGTAGTGGGGTGGCTGAGATCGTCGGGGGACGGGGCTCAGCTCCATCACTTGCCGATTGTAGCAGACCGGAGCGCCCTTTGCATGCCCTCGCTGGACGATCGTCTCACGTCCCTGACGCGTCGGGCAAGACTGCGGCGCCGCGCGACCGGATGGTCAACAAGACGCCCAGCAGCACCAGCGCCGCTCCTATCAAGGTCAGCCCAGCGGGCACCTCGGTGAACAGCCACCAGGCCGCCAGGCCCGCGCCGACGGGCTCGAGCAATGTGGCGGTGGCCACCTTGGTGGGCTCGAGGTGTCTGATCGCGTAGTTGATGCCCGTGTGGCCGATCAGTTGCGGCACCAGCGCCAGCAGCACGATGTACAGCACCGTCGCGGCCGGATAGCCCAGGTAGGCGTGCCCCAGCAGGAACGGGAGCGGCAACAGCACCAGCGCGGCGACGGCGTAGGCGACCCCCACATAGGCCTGCAGCGACAGGCCATGACGCTGCGCGCTACGGCCCAGCAGCAGGTAGCCCGCTCCCGAGACCGCGCCGACGAGCGCCAGTCCGTTGCCCAGGAGCGGCGCAGGGGCGCTCGCCGGCGCCGCGAGGTCCCCGAAGGCGATGACGGCGCCGCCGGCGACGGCCGTGAGCACGCCCAGCAGGACCGTCAGCGTCGGGGCCTGTCCGAGCACCAGCCACGCCAGCACCGCCACCCACAGCGGAATGGTCGCGACGAGCGTGACCGAGGCTGCTACCGTCGTCAAGCCGAGCGAGCTGATCCAGGTGGCGAAGTGGATACCCAGGAGCACGCCCGCCGCCACGCTCGCGAGGCCGTTGGCCCTCGTCAGGGGGGTGCGACGCAGCGCGCGCACCGTCCAGGGCAACAGCACTAGGCAGGCGATCGCCATGCGCCAGAAGGCCACGACCACGCCCGGGGCGTCGGCGAGCCGGACGAAGATCGCAGCCAGGCTCACCGCCGCGATCGCGATCGCCATCACCAGGAGCACGCGGCCAGCGGGCGGATGCGTCACGCGCGGCATAGTACCGCGCTCCCCGCGGTACGATGCCTGGTCGTGAGCCACGACAGGACGTCGCCATCGCCCTTTCCAGACTCGTTCACCTGGGGTGTCTCGACCGCCGCCTATCAGATCGAGGGAGCGGTTGCGGTGGACGGCCGCGGCCTGAGCATCTGGGACGTGTTCAGCCACACGCCGGGCAAGGTGGCTCGGGGCGACACCGGCGACGTCGCTTGCGACCACTACCACCGCTGGCACGAGGACCTGGAGCTGCTCCGTGAGCTCGGGGTGGGCGCGTATCGCTTCTCGATCGCGTGGCCGCGCTGGATGCCGCTGGGGGAAGGCCCCGTCAACGCGGCCGGCCGCGACTTCTACGATCGCCTCGTCGATCGGCTCGTCGAGATCGGCGTCGAGCCCTGGCCGTGCCTCTACCACTGGGACCTGCCGCAGGCACTCCAGGAGCGCGGCGGCTGGACCTCCCGCGACATCGTCGACCGTTTCGGCGACTACGCCGAGTCGGTGATGGCCGTGCTCGGCGACCGCGTGCGGCACGTGGCGCTGCTCAACGAGCCCAACGGCGTCGGGCTGCTCGGGCACCTG
>SKMG01000223.1 GCA_007121175.1 Trueperaceae bacterium
CGGCGCCTCGGTGGTACCGCGGGCATCGGCGCCCATGCGGGCGCGCAAGTCGACGGTGGCGGGGATGGGCAGAGCGCTGCAGGCAACCAAGGCCAGTGCGACGGCGGACGCCGCGATGGTCAAGACGCTTCTGGCGTGCATGAGATGCCTCCGTTCGTGATCGCCGCGAACCGGCTCAGGCCACGCCCGGGGGCGCCGGTAGCAGCTGCCCCTTCGAACGCGCGGCGCCTGCAGCGGCACGCTGGAATCACACCATGCACGCGTGCCATGAGAACTCGCACTCGATCTCGTGAGCGCGTGCTGCCCGCTCGGGTCGGTTCGGCCTCAGAGCGACGGCCGCCGCTCGGCCACCTCCTCCGGGCCCAGCTCGCGATCGCGGGCCTCGTCGATGTAGTCGGGCAGGTAGAGGTCCGGATCCTCGGGGAGCTCGTCGGCGTTGTTCCAGCTCACCAGCACGTGGTTTAGAACCGCCGCGAGCTGCTCGTCGTCGTGCCCGGCGAACGCCGGGTGGTCGACCTGTCGGGCGCTGCCGTCGATCACCATCTCGCCATCGAAACCGAAGAGCACGAGCTCGATCAGGTACGAGCGGCCGCCTTCGGCCGTGAACAGCTCGGGGGTGTGCGTCAGGCGCACGTGGCAGCCCTGACAGTCAGCGACGAAGACCTGCTCCCCGGTCTCCCGCCAGGCCCAGCCGTTCACCTCGTCGAACTCGGTCACCTCGGGCGCGTCGTCGTCGAGCGCAACCAAGGTCCCACCCTCGCTCCGCAGCCAGGCGAACAGTGCCGTCGCGACGACTAGGAGCGCTGCCAACAGGTATGCCGCGCGGTTGGCGTAGATGTGTCGCATCGCTCCTCCTAGACGAGGCCGAACCGCTCGAAGCGGATCAGGCGTATCGGCACTTCGCGCTGCTCGAGTGCCTTCCCGACCGCGTCGAGCATCGGCTCCGGACCGCAGACCAGGTGCAGTCGCTCGATCCCTTCCTCGGGCAGGTGACGCTCGAGCACGCCTGCGTCGATGAAGCCAGACTCACCGTCCCAGTCTTCTGGAGGCTCCTCGAGGACGTAGACGATGGTCAGGTCGAGCCGCTTCTCGAGCTCCGCGAGCGCGTCCGTGAAGGCCGTGGCATCCCAACTCTTGTCGCCGTAGAACAGCACGATCGGCCGCTTGTCGCCCCGGTCCGCCAACGTGCGCAGCATGCTCATGAACGGTGTGATACCGACGCCACCAGCGTAGAACGCGTAGCCTGCTGCGGGTTCGAGATCTGGCGAGAACGCGCCGTGGGGGCCGTCGAGGTAGGCGGTGGTGCCGATCGGCACCTGGCCGATGCCGCCGGTGAAGTCGCCGAGCTCCTTGATGCCGAACTCGAGGCGCTTGGGTTCGAGCGCGCTCGACGAGAACGAGAAGGGATGCTCCTCGACCGTGAAGGGAGACTCGCCGAGCTTGAGCCACGCGAACTGGCCCGGTCGGAACCGCATGCCTTCGTGGTCGCGCGCGGTCACGGTGAAACTCCAGGTGTCGCCCCGCTCTGCCTTGATCTCCGCCACCCGGTACGGCCTACGCTTGAGGAGCGCAGGCTTGATAAGCCGCAGATAGACCAGCGACGCCAACATCACCACGCTGATCCCGATGAGGACACCGTGCTTCCAAGGCGTCTCGGTGTAGTAGGCGGAGAGGCGGATGTGCACGTGCGCCAAGACGACGGCGATGAGCGCAAGTCCGGCGTGCGTCACGCGCCAGAGCTCGTAGTCGAGGTTGATGCGCTTCCTGAAGTACGACAGCAGCGCCAGCAGGATGAAGGTGTAGAGGGCCCAGTTCCCTGCGCGGCTTGCCATCGTGCCGCCCACGGGGTTGAGCAGCCCCAACAACCCCGGGTTGTGGATCACCAGGATGACCGGGTGCGCCAGCAGCAGGCCGATCGCAATGGTGGCGATCTGGCGGTGGTACTTGAGGATCAAGTCGATGCCGTAGGGCGCCGTGATCGTCTTGTAGCGCGCGATGAGCGCGAACTGGACCGCGGTCTGCACCAGGCCGACGAACCCGAGGCCGACCGAGAACTCCACCCAGAAGGGTCGCTCTGGCGGCGTGTCCCCGATCATCATGAAGAAGAGCGGCGACAGGATCACGATGAGGTAGATGATGAGCCAAAAGCCGCCGGCGACGGTGCGGTTCATGCCCGAACCTCACGGTTCACGTGGCGCGGCGCCCGCATCGAGCGGGGCGCGAACCGCTGGGGTACCGAGGCGACTGGCAAAGCCTCTACGAGGCTGGCTGCGGCGGCGAAGGCGAATCTCGCCGTCCCAGTGCTGCACTTCGCCATGCTGGCCTCCTCGAAGACCGGAACTTGGTCGGTCCCGCCATTCGGCGCCACCGATCGGGAACCGAACGCGAAACGTGGCGACGCTGCACTGAACCTAGCACCGCAACCGCTCCAGGCCCGTGTACGACGCCACGATCGGTTCTCGCTGAACGCAGTTCAGAAGGCGCGGTCGCGCCGCTGCGCTTTGCGAACAGCGGAACGAGGGCGACGTCAGCGTGGACGGCCGACCGCAACCAAGTACAGCGCGCGCTCGCCGGCCGCTAGCTGCAGCGTCTGGGTCAAGACCTCGTCCTGGAAAGCGCCGATCATCACGGTGCCCAGCCCGAGTGCGACGGCCTGCAGCGACACATTCTGGGCGACATGACCAGCCTCCATGTGGACGTAGCGCTCGGCGCGTTCGCCGTAGCGCGCGGCGGTACGTGCCGTGACTGAGGAGATCGCCAGCACCAACGAAGCCTCACGCAGCGCCTGCTGCCCCAGCGCATCGCTCGCGACGGCGTCGCGCAGGTCGCCGGCGATGCGCCGACGCAATGCATGCTCATCGGGCAGGTAGCGGTACACCCCGTCCTCGATGCCGTCGACGCCCTGCAGCAGCAGGTCGATCTCGAGCGGGAACGTCGCGCCGGCGCTGGGAGCGGTCCGGAAGCCACGACTCGGGTCGGTGACGCCCTGCGCCGCCCACGCCAACTGCGCGACCGTCGCCAGCGTCAGCGCCTCCGGGGCGTACTGGCGCACCGATCTGCGACGCTCGAGCGCCTCCTCGACCGACATCTCGCCCGTCCGAGCGGGTGCAGGGAGCGCGATGGTGTCTGCCGCCTCGAGCGATCCCCCAGGAGCGGCAGCACCGAGGGACGTCAGCGTGCACAGCAGCGTCATGATCGACCTCGTCATCGGGGACCCCCCAAGTTCGTCGTCCCTGGCGCAGGCGCCGGGCCTCTGCCTGAGCATAGACCGCAGACCGGACGGTGGTGCACGGTCATAGCTCGGCAGCGGCCGGCACGCCAGTCCGGCGCTGCCGAGCTGGGGCGGTCTACGCCCTTCGCCGCATCGCCAAGCCTCTCTCATGGCCGCATCGTTATACTCGAGCCCGCAAGGCAGTACACGTGACCTCCGCCACTCCCGACACGATGCCAGCAGTCCGCGCACGTGCCCCGCGGTTCTCAAGAATCGGCACGAGGAAGGTCCGTCGATGAAACTCCGAGCCGTTGCCCTCACCCTGTCCCTGCTCGCCCTGCTCCTCTCCGCTGGGAGCGCGCTCGCGCAGCAGCCGGGGGGAACGCTGCGCATCGCGTACACGTCCATCCAGCAGCTCGATCCGTACAAGACCGCAGCGAACGACGAGATCAACGCCGCTTCGCTGGTGTTCGACGCCCTCTACGTCATCGGTAAGGACGACTTCCAGCCGGTCCCGCACCTGGCCGAATCGTGGCGCGCCATCGACGACACGACCTGGGAGTTCACGCTGCGCCAGGGCGTGACGTTCCAAGATGACAACGAGGTCTTCCCGGCAGGGCAAGGGCGAGAGGTCACGGCCGATGACGTCGTCTACTCGGTCGAGCGCTTCCTCGACGTCTCCACCGCGTTCACGCTGGGCAACATCGCATCAGTCGAAGCGGTCGATCGTTACACTGTCCGAATCACGACGGCCGAGCCCGATCCATTCCTCATCCCCGACAGCAACCGCCTCGCGCGGGTCTACATCGTGCCGCGCGAGGCCGTCGAACACTTCGGCGAGGAAGGCTTCGCCCGCAATCCGATCGGTTCTGGCCCCTTCAAGCTGACCTCCTTCGTGCCGGATCAGAGCCTTCGCTTCGTGCGTAACGAAGACTACTGGTTGCCGGTGCACCTCGACGGCGTCGAGTTCGTGTTCATACCCGATCCGACCGTGCAGCTCATCGCGGTCGAGGCCGATGAAGTCGACGTCATCACGTACGTCTTCAACATCGACTCGGTGGCCCAGGTCGAAGGCACGCCGGGACTCAGCCTTCACCCGCGCGGCGGATCTTACCGAGGGCTGGGCTTCAACGTGACCACGGCGCCATTCGACGAGTTCGAGGTTCGCGATGCGATCAGCAAGGCGGTCGACATCGACGCGGCCGTCCAGGCCGTGGTTGCCCCCTTCGGGATTCGTGCGTACGGGCAGGTGCCACCGTGGGTCGAGTTCGAGCAGGATCCCACGCTCGAAGACCTCTGGAGCTTTGATCCGGACGAGGCGCTCGCGATCCTCTCCGAGGCCGGCTTCGAGCCCGGGCCCAACGGCGTCCTCCAGCGCGACGGCGTGCCGCTAAGCTTCACCATCAAGACCATCGCCGGATCGCAGGTTCGGGTACTCACGATCCTCGTGACGCAGCTGCAGCAGCTCGGCATCGACGCGCGCCTGCAGCAGCAGGATCTGGCCGTGTGGGCGGAGGACCTCCAGACCGGAAACGACACGGGCGTGTTCTTCAACTACAGCTTCGCCGGCACGACGGGCCTCTATGCCCTGTTCCACAGCCGCAATCACGGCATCACCAACACGGCCTTCTACTCGAACCCTGAAGCCGATGCGCTTCTCGACCTCGCCAGTCGCTCGGTCGACTACGAAGAGCGCAACGCCGCCTGGCTCGAGGCACAGCGGCTCATCATGGCCGATCGGGCAGGTATACCCCTCTACTTCGAGTTCGGCTACTCGATCGCGAACGATCGTGTGAAGGACTGGGTCGTGCCGTGGGGCGGCCTCAATCTCGTGACGATCGAGAACAACGTCCACTTGGAGGACTGAGCCGCAATCGGGAGCGCGGGCGGGATTCGCTCTCCGGGTTCCCGCCCGTGCGCCTGCCTGAACCATGCTCCTCTACGTAGCTCGCCGCCTCGTCAGCATGGTCCCCGTTCTCCTGGGGATCAGCTTCATCACGTTCGCCCTGGTGACGTTTGCTCCCGGCGACGCCATCCGGATCATGCTCGGTTCTGAGACGGCCAACGTCGAGAATGTCGAACGGATGCGGCGTGAACTAGGGCTCGACCTGCCCTGGTACCAGCAGTACGTGCGCTACATGACCGGCGTCGTCCAGGGAAACCTCGGTACTTCCATCGTCTCTCGACAGCCGGTCGCGGCGCAGATCGCGCAGCGCTTCCCGAACACCCTCGTCCTGACGGTCTCCTCGATGGTCGTCGCGCTCGGCATCGCCGTCCCACTCGGTGTCCTCGCGGCAGCGAAGCACCATCGAGTTGCCGACTATGGAGCGATGACCTTTGCGATGATCGGTGTCGCGATGCCGAACTTCTGGCTAGGCCTCGTGCTGCTGATCGTCTTTGGCCTCGAGTTGCGCTGGCTGCCGATCCGTGGCATCGGGTCGTTGGACGATGGCCTGTGGGCGTACGCACGGCACCTCATCCTGCCGGCTGCGACGCTCGGAACCTCGCTGGCCGCGCTCCTGACCCGCCTCACCCGCAACACCATGCTCGACGTGCTCGGCCAGGACTACGTGCGCACCGCCCGGGCCAAGGGCCTGCGCAGCGGTCGGGTGCTGTATCACCATGCGCTCCGCAATGCCCTGCTGCCGATCGTGACGACCGCCGGCCTGCAGTTCGGAGCGCTGCTCGGCGGTGCGATCATCGTCGAGACCATCTTTTCGCTTCCCGGACTCGGTTTGCTGTCGATCAACGCGATACGCGCCCGAGACCTCCCGGTGATGCAGGGCGCAGTGCTGGTCTTCGCCGTGTGCTTCATGCTCGTGACGCTCCTCACCGATCTCGTCTATGCCGCGATCAACCCAAGGATCCGTTATGGCTGAGAGCACGCTCGGGCCACCGCACGCGGCCTCGGACAGCGCCTCACGGTCGCGTCGGTCGAGGGTCCTCGATGCGTACCTCCGCAACCGCCTAGCCGTGGTGGGCTCCATCGTCCTGGTGGTGCTCGTCGGCGGGGCCTTGCTCGCTCCGTGGATCTCACCCCACGACCCGCTCACGATGAACCTGGTCAATGCGTACGCGCCGCCCGGGAGCGAAGGCCACCTGCTCGGCACCGACAACTTCGGGCGCGACATACTCTCCCGTCTGATGCATGGGGCTCGCATTTCGCTCTTCATCGGCCTCGTGGTGGTCTCAATCGCCGCGTCGATAGGCACGGTGCTCGGGCTGCTCGCCGGCTACCTCGGCGGCTGGGTCGACGACCTAATCATGCGCGCGGTCGAGATCTTCTATGCGTTCCCGTTCCTCGTGCTCGCGATCGCAGTGATCGCCGTCTTCGGGCCCAGCATCTTCAATGTCATGTGGGTCCTCGGGCTCGTCTCGTGGCCACTCTACGCGCGCCTCGTGCGCGCCCAGGTGCTGGCACTGCGCAGCATCGAGTACGTCGAGGCGGCGCGCGCAAGCGGCATGGGAGCGCTTCGGGTGATGTTCCGTCATGTGCTGCCCAACACCCTCACCCCGGTCGTGGTGGCGGCCACTTTCGGCATCCCGGAAGCCATCCTCGCGTCCGCGGCGCTCGGGTTCCTCGGAATGGGCGTGCAGCCGCCCACGCCCGAATGGGGCGTGATGATCAGCGAGGGCAAGGACTTCATCCGGCGCGCTCCCTATCTGATCACCTGGCCGGGCGTGGCGATCATGCTCGTGGTCCTCGGCTTCAACTTCGTGGGCGATGGGCTCCGCGACGCCCTGGACCCCCGCACGCAACGGAAGGAATGACGCCATGACCGATGGTCCTTACGCTCGGGCGCTCGCGCGCGTCCCCGACTACCAGCGCTTCCTCACCGTCGACGAGATGATCGCCAGCGCACGCCGGGTCGTCGCCGACAACCCGACTCTCGCCTCGATCGAGGCGATCGGCACCTCCACGGACGGCGAGCCGATCCACATGGTCCGCATCGGCACGGGGCCGCAGCGTCTCTTGGCCTACGCCCTCCCCCACCCGAACGAACCGATCGGCGCCATGCTCGTCCAGTTCCTGCTGCATGAGCTCATACGCGACGAGGCACTTCGCGCGGGTCGGTCGTGGTACCTCCTGCCCTGCGTCGACCCCGACGGTACGCGGCTCAACGAAGGGTGGTTCGCCGGGCCCTACACCATTCGGAACTATGCTCGCCACTTCTTCCGACCGCGCTCGCAGGAACAGGTGGAGTGGACGTTCCCTATTCGGTACAAGACGTTCGCTTCCGACACGCCGATGAGCGAGACGCGGGCGCTCATGCAGGCCATCGACACGGTTCGGCCGCACTTCGTGTACTCGCTCCACAACGCCGGCTTCGGCGGTGCCTACTACTACCTGACGCACGAAGCGCCTGAAGCCTACGAGGCGCTCCATGCGATCCCAAAGCGGCGGGGCCTCTTCCTGTCGCTCGGGGAGCCCGAGATGCCGTGGGCGACCGAGTTCCATCCTGCCGTCTTCAAGGCGCCGACGTTGGCCGACATGTACGACCATCTCGAGTCGTATGGTGAGGGCGACCCGGCGGACACCATCCCAGGCGGCGCGTCGAGCTTCGACTACCTGCGCACGAGCGGGCTCGACGACACCGTCGCCCTCGTCACCGAGCTGCCCTACTTCCAGGCACCCCAGATCGAGGACCAGACCCCGATCGCCTCGACGCGCCGCGAGGTCATCCTCACGGGCATCGAGCGGACCGGTGAGGTCATGGACGTCCTCGAGCGATCACTCGAGCGCTTGGCGCCCTTTCTCACACTCGATACCCGGCTCCATCGCGCGGTGAGCGCGTTCGTGCCGTACATGCGCAAGAACGACGCAGCCACGGCACGATGGGCGACCGGCGCAGACGGGATGGACGCTCCAGCTACGGTTGCCCAGGCCGCCGACACCCTGCACATCGGCCTCTTCTACCGGCTCTTGATCGCGAGCATGCTGCCGCGAGCGATCGACGCGCAACTTGCGGTCGATGCCAGCGCCGGACCGGCGCATCAGACCCTCCTCGAAGAGCGCGGCGTCCTCTGGGACCACCTCGAGCGGTGGGCCGGCGAGATCGAAGCCAATCTCGACATCAGCGCGGTCGCCATCAAGCCCCTCGTCGAGGTCCAGTACGGCGCCATGCTCGCCCTCCTCGACAGCGGCAGAGTGCCGACGGGCTGAAGACGAAACTCTCGCGGCCTCCCGATTGCAAGCGCGCGAGGCTGATCGTCCGTCGCTGCGATGGGTTCGGACCGGGATCTTCGCAGCGGTCGTCCGGTGCGCTCACCGCGCCACGCGAGGTGTCGGAGCACAGCCGCAACCCAGGGTCGACTCGCTCGTTGCAGGCGTGTGACGGAGCTCACGCCGGCGCTCGGGGCTGTTTTGGTCCTGCGCCGTCACCAGGGCGCTGAAGTGGCTGCACGACGCATGTTTGACTTCGGCCCAATGGCGCGGCGCGGCCGCGGAACGGAGCTTCAGGCGCTCAACCGACCCGGCGATCGCCGACGCGTGCGTGTTCCGTAAGGGACGAACTCACAGACTGGCATCGCAGACCG
>SKMG01000330.1 GCA_007121175.1 Trueperaceae bacterium
CCACGCTGGGCCGGGAGGACGAAGGGCCGCGCGAGGCCCTCGCTCGCCGCCATCAGCGCGTCCCTCGGGGCCCACTCGAGCGCCAGCACCCCACGGTAGGCCTGGAGCGCCGCCGAGCGGCGGCCCGCGACATCGCGCAGCTGCCCGAGCCTCGCGAGCAGCGAGCCGGGCAGGAAGTACGGCTGCGCGAAATCGAGGCGCAGGGCGCCCTCGAGCTCCGCGAGCGCCTCGGCCGGGTGGCCGTGAGCCAGCAGCAGCCCGGCGGCGTGATAGCGCGCCTCGGCGTGCCCGAGCCGGCGCAGTTCGCCGAGGAGCGCGCCTGCGTCGTCGGTCTCGCCGCGCCACGCCAGGTCGAGCAGGGCGCGCTCTCGCGAGCGCGCGAGCGCGGTCTCGTCCGCCGGCGGCTCGCTCGGTCGGCGCAGCTCGGCACCGCGCCCCTCGAGCGCGTCGCGCAGGCTCGCGTAACGGTCGAGCGCCACCAGCACCAGCACGTGTCGTGCGTCGATGGCGACGATCCGCTCGGCCGCCCGGGCGCTCCTCTCCTCGGCCCAGTCGGTGGCGGGACCGTCGCCGAATGCCGCTAGGCGCGCGGCCCGATCCGCGGCCAGCAGCGGCACCGCCTCGTCGAGCACTCGCGACAGCGTCAGCGGACCGGCGAGCAGCTCGGCCAGCGACCGCTCGAGCGCGGCGAGGGCGTCGAGCGCGGGTCGCGCGGCGGGGTATCCCTCGAGGTAGCGGATCAGGTCCGATGCGGCGCCAGGGTCGGGGGAGGGCTCGTGCACCCCATACAGCTCAGCGCCGACGCGCCGGGCCCACGGCACGGCCGTCCACGGCAGCAGCAGCTCCTCGTGGTCCTGCCAGCCCGTAGCTTCGGCGAAGCCTGGTCGCAGCGGCTCGAGCGCCAGCGCATCGGGAGCTTCACGGTGCAGCAGCGATTGCAGCGCCGCGGCGTTGAAGCGCGGCCAGCGCAGGTGGAGGCCGGCGGCCAGCGGGACCAAGGTCACGGGTGCAGGGGACCGCATGCGCAGCATGGTACCGGCGAACGAGGGGTCGGCTCGGTGGTGTGCCGGGGAGGGTCGCGGTAGAGTAGACGACCCGTCGCCGTGACCCCGCCGTGGCGGGAGGGAGGTTCGGATGCGCACGAACGATCGACGCCCGGCCTGGCATCACGACGTGCGTTGGTTGGCGACGCTGCTGCTCGTCGTGGTGGTCGCAGCGGCCGCAGCGGCGTCCAGCCTCGCGCGGCTGACGGCCGTGGTGCGCATCGAGCCGCTGTCGCAGCAGGTGTTGACGCTCGCCGTGGGGCCGATCGGTGACGAGGTCCGGCTCGCGCCGACCAGCGCCGGCTACCAAGCGGGCAGCGCGCTGGCGTTGCTCCCCGGCGTGCCGGTGGTGGCCGATCCGACCGAGATCCCGAACTTCGGCGTCGACGACGCGGTGTCGCGCCTCGCCGGCGTATGGGCGGAGCGTTACGTGAGCGACGGCGGGCCGGCGACCTGGGCGGCGATCGACGACGACGCGTGGCGGGCGGTCCTCGAGCGGGTCGACGTCGCGGTGCTGCGGCCGCTGCTGGTGAACGCACTACGGCCACCTCTGTTCGCCGTCGGCATCGGCGACGGTACCCGCATCGCCAACTGGCCGCAGCAGGCCGCGCAGAATCCCGGACAACCGGTCCAGCCTTTGGTGGGCGTGTTCGTAAGGGTTCCACCGCTCGCCCTGCAGGGTCGCAACGCCCGCGAGATCGGCGATCTGGTGGTGACCGAGCTGGCCCAGATCGTGGCGAACGAGGGGGCCGACGCCGCGCGTGCGCTGGTGACGAACCCGAACGTCTCGGCGGCGCTGGATGCGGCGCTGGCGGGACCGGCGCGAGAGACGGTCCACGCCGCGCTCCAGGCAGTCGTGGCGAGCCGCGAGGCCGAGATCGCCTCGCGCTTAGCCGATGCGCGCGACGTGATGGCCGGGAACACCCCTTCGAGCGACCCCTGGGCTGGGCTCGTCGACTCGAGCGATCTCAGGCGGCTCGACACGGCCGAGCGGCGCGAGCGGGTGCTGCACGAGCTGGCGCAGCGTGCCGTGCTGGGCGGCAGCGCGGCGGTGCTCGCGGCGCTGCCGGAGTCGGGGGTGCGCGAGCGCATGGTGCGGGCGTCGCCGGTGCTCGACGTGCTCGACCGCGGCACCCACCGTCGCGCCCTGACTTGGGCCTGGGCGCTCGGGATCGCCGCCGCGCTGCTCACCATCGTCGTGGTACTGACCGCGAGCGGCTTCGGTCGCGCAACCTGGCCCGGGCTCGCCTGGCTGGTCGGCGCCCTGCCCGGGCTGGCCGCGGCCTGGTACTGGCGGGACCTGCCGGCGTCGGAGGTGTGGCCGGCGAGCCCGGCGGTCGAGGGAGCATGGGCCAACCTCGCCGACACCGTGCAGCTGACGCTCGGTCACATCGGACCCGCCGCCGCCGAGACCGTCCTCTGGGCGCACCTGGTGCCGGCTGGTGTGGGCGCGTCGTTCGTCCTCATCGGCTTAGCCGGCTGGCTCGGGGCGCAGCTGCGGCCCTCGCGACGCAGCCGCTTCTGAGGGTCGTTCGGTCGACCCGCCGCGGCCGAGGCTGGTGCTCGGCGCTGGCTCGTGGCCTACCCGGCGCCACCGCCGGGCCCTGCTAGACTCCCCGCGTGACCATTGTGCGCCCCGCTCGGTTGACCGTGATCGGCGCCGGCATGGCCGGCTCCGACGCCGCCTGGGCGGCGGCGCAGCACGGCGTGGCGGTCGACCTGTTCGAGATGCGCCCGGCCACCACCACGCCCGCGCACCGCACCGGCAACTTCGCCGAGCTGGTGTGCAGCAACAGCTTCGGCGGTGAGGCCCGCAGCAACGCCAAGGGGCTCTTGCAAGCGGAGATGCTCGCTGCGGGCGGCCTGGTGATGTCCGCGGCGGCGGCCACGCGCGTGCCCGCGGGCGGCGCGGTGGCCGTCGACCGCGAACGGTTCAGTGACTTCGTCACCGACACCCTGCGCCGGCATCCGCTCATCACCGTCCACACCGAGGAGGCGACGGAGCTGCCGAGCGGCGTCGGCGTGATCGCTTCCGGGCCGCTGACCAGCGACGCGCTCGCGGCACGCCTGCGCGAGCGGGTCGGGGAGCCGTTCCTGGGTTTCTACGACGCTGCGGCGCCGGTGATCGCCGGCGAGAGCATCGACCACGGCGTCGCCTACCGGAAGGGGCGCTACGGCCAGGCGGCCGACTACCTCAACCTGCCCTTCTCTCGCGCGCGCTACGAGCGCTTCTACGAGGCGCTCAGCGCGGCGCGCCGGCACCTGCCGCACGCCTGGGAGGAGCTCGAGTTCTTCGAGGGCTGCGTGCCGATCGAGGAGCTCGCGCGGCGCGGTTTCGACACGCCACGCTTCGGTCCGATGAAGCCCGTCGGCCTCGAGCACCCGGTGACCGGCGAGCGCTTCTTCGCCGTCGCGCAGCTGCGCCAGGAGGACGCCGCGGGTCGGATGTGGAGCCTGGTCGGCTTCCAGACCGGCCTGAAGTGGGGTGATCAGCTGGAGGTCGTCCGGCTCATCCCCGGCTTGGAGCGGGCCGAGATCGTCCGCTACGGCGTGATGCACCGCAACACCTACCTGTGCGCCCCGCGCCTGCTCGACGCGACACTGGCCCTGCGCGAGCATCCAGAGCTCTTCATCGCCGGCGTGCTCGCCGGGACCGAGGGCTACCTGGAGTCATCCGCCACCGGCTGGTTGGCGGGCACCAACGCCGCGCGGCGCCTGCTCGGCCTGCCGCCGGTCGTGCCGCCCGAGGCGAGCATGCTCGGCGCTCTGGTGCGCTTCTTGGCGACCGCGGAGGCCGAGGGCTTCCAGCCGATGAACGCGAACTGGGGGCTGGTGCCGGTGCCTGCGAAGCAGCGTCGCGGTCCCGGGAAGCGTGAGCGTCGCGAACAGGCCTACCAGCAGGGACTCGACGCGTTCGTCAGCTGGCTCGGCGAGATGCGCTCGGGCGCCGCCGCCGGGCTCGTCGCCGGCACGCCGGAAGCGCCGCCGGTTCGACAGGTGTAGTACCGTCGCGCATGCCAGAGCGCGTCATCGACCTCCGGTCGGATACCGTCACCCGCCCTACGCCGGCCATGCGCCATGCCATGAGCTTCGCCGAGGTCGGCGACGACGTCTACGGCGAGGACCCGACCGTTGCGCGGCTCGAGGCGCTGGTTGCGGAGCGCGCCGGCTGTGAGGCCGGCCTGTTCGTGCCCTCGGGCACCATGGGCAACCAGATCGCCCTGGCCGTCCACGTCCGGCGCGGTAGCGAGGTGGTCGTCCCGGAGGCGGCGCACGTCTACGAGTACGAGCTCGGCGCGATGGCGGTCATCGCCGGAGCGGTGCCGCGCTTCGTCGCCGCCCCGGCCGGCGTACCTCGGCCGGAGGACGTGCGCTGTGCGATCACCGACT
This sequence comes from Trueperaceae bacterium, assembly GCA_007121175.1. GTDB lineage: Bacteria > Deinococcota > Deinococci > Deinococcales > Trueperaceae > CSSed10-48. The sequence goes on from SKMG01000330.1 coordinate 4,434, forward strand.
CCGTGCACGTGGCTCCGACCGGGCTGGTGCTGCTCGAGAACACCCACAACCGCGCCGGCGGCACGGTGGTCCCGCTGGCGGTCGCGCTGGCGATCGGCCAGGTGGCGCGGGAGGCTGGAGTGCCGTACCACCTCGACGGGGCCCGCGCCTGGAACGCCGCCGCCGCCCTGGGCGTGCCGCTGGCCGAGGTCTGCGCCCCCTTCGACAGCGTCTCGCTGTGCCTGAGCAAGGGTTTGGGCGCCCCGGTCGGCAGCGTGCTGGTGGGATCGCGGGAATTCCGCGGCGCCGCTCACCGGTACCGCAAGCTGCTCGGCGGCGGCATGCGCCAGGCGGGCGTGCTGGCCGCCGCCGGTATCGTCGCGGTCGAGATCATGGCCGAGCGGCTGGTCGAGGACCACGCGCGTGCGCGCGTGCTCGCCCAGGGGCTGTCGCAACTGCCGGGCGTGAGCGTCGAGCTCGCCTCGGTGCAGACCAACATGGTCTACGCCACCGTCGCTGACGGGCCCGCCTTCGCGGCGGCGCTGGCCGAACAGGGCGTGCTCGCGAACGCGCTCGGCCCTCGCAGTGTGCGATTCGTGACCCACGCGGATCTGCACGACGGCGACGTCGAGGAGGCGCTGGCTCGCTCGCAGCGCGCGCTCGAGCACGCGGTGGCCGCCCGCGCACGCGATGACGCCGTGACCCTCAGGTGACGCTCCCGCTGCGCTCGGAGCGGGTGACGCGCGCGGTGCTGCTCGCGCACCCGGCGGGGCACAGCCTGAGTCCGGCGATGCACGACGCCGCCTTCGAGGCGCTCGAGCTCGACGGCCGCTTCGAAGCCTGGGACGTTCCGCCCGAGGGGCTCGCCGCCGCCCTCGAGCGCCTCCGGACCAGCACGGTGCTGCTCGGCGCCAACGTCAGCCTGCCCCACAAGGAGGCGGTCGCGGGCTTCCTCGGCGAGATCACGCCGATCGCTCGCCGGCTGGGAGCGGTGAACACCATCGTCCGCCACGGGCGCACGCTGAAGGGCGACAACACCGATCTGCACGGTTTTTCGGCCGCGCTGGCCGAGCTCGGGCGCCCGCCCGGCCCGGGGCGAGCGGTGGTGCTCGGTGCCGGCGGTGCCGCCCGCGCGGTGGTAGCGGCGCTGCTCAGCGCGGGCTGTGCGGTGCAGGTCCACAACCGCGATCGGGCGCGGGCGGCGGCGCTGGTCGAGGCCTATCGCGGCGAGGGGTCCGTGGAGCTGATCGACGGCCGCAGACTGCAGCAGGCCGTGGAGCGCGCCGACTGGCTGGTGAACACCACCACCGTGGGCATGCACGGCGGTCCGCCGGGCAGCCCGCTGCCCGCGGGACTGCTGCCGTCGACTGGCGCGGTGGTGGACCTGGTGTACCGACCGCGCCCGACGCCGCTGCTCGCGGCCGCGCAGGCCGCCGGCCTGCCGACCCAGGACGGGGTCGCCATGCTCGTCCACCAGGGAGCGGCCTCGTTCCAGGCCTGGACCGGGCATCAGGCGCCGATCGCGGTGATGCGCGCGGCGGTCGAACGCTCGCTGGCGCCCTGAGCGCGCCGAGCGGCGCGGTCCGTAGGCGCCGCGGCGGCCGCTGGGACGAGCTCACCAAAGCGGCACCCGCCGTGTTTCGCTAGCGGCCGCGCCGACGGACGGCTTTGGCCAGCGCCGAGAGCAGCACCAGGCTGCGGCCGCGCGGTGCGAGCGCCGCGAGGACGTGATCCTCACCGAAGCGGAGGACCGCAAGCGCCCGACTGTCTCCCTCGAGCGCGAGATGGGTCACGTGGCCCGCGACGGGCTTGACGGCCGCGAGCGCCTGCACGCCCTGCGCGAAGGCGGCCGCGCCGTCGCCGCGAACGTCGGCAGGCCGCTCGCCGAGCGCGTACCCCACGGCGACGCCGAGCGCGTCGGCGCACTCCGACATCACCACGTCGAGGAGCGCGGCGTCGCGCTGACGCTCGTCGACCAGCCGCGCCGCCTCGGTGAGGGCCGCCGCGGTCGGCACGTGGACGGTGCGCCGGCTCGGAGCGCGGTAGGGCAGCACCCGGAAGGGGACGTCTTCGTGCTCGAGCAGCCGCGCCAAGCCGCGGACGCCGCTGGTCTCGCCTCCGTCGTGCCGGCACTCCGCGTGCTCGAGCCGCCCCTCGTGCAGGTACACCTGACCCAGCATGCCGCCGTCGATCGCGATCACGCCGCTGGCCGCGGTCAGCGCCAGCATGTCGATCAGGTCGGCGAGCGCGACCAAGCCCGTGCGTCCTTCGAGCGGGACGTCACCGCTCTCGGGCTGCGCCGGACTCGCTCGGCTCGCAGCGGCGGGCGTCGGCAGTCTCGCCTCGTCTGGCGGGAAGGGGATGACGCCGTCCGGCCGCTGGTGGGCTCCAACGGCGGCCTCGTCGCCGCTGGCGGCTACGACCCAGAACGGCGCCTCCGGGGCGATGCGCCGGCTCCAGACCAGGAAGCCGCCGGCGCTCGCGCCCCGCAGCAACTCGTCGCAGAAGACGGCGGCGTACGGCTTCGTGCGCAGGTGCTCGAGGGCGCCGGCCACGTCCGGGTAGCCGACCACGGACCAGCCCGCGCGCGTCAGCGCCCGCTCGAGCGCGCTGCGGCGGTGCTGCATGGTGGCGATCAGGACCGCGGTCGCGGGCACGACGCCGAGTCTACGCTGCGGCGCCGATCGGCGGGTCGCGACGCCGCCGCGCGGCCAGCACGGTCGCTGGTAGACTCGCGCCGTGCGCATCGCGATCCTGGGCGACATCCACGGCAACTTGCCGGCGCTCGAGGCCGTGCTCGACGACGTGTCCGTGCACCAAGCCGATCGCGTGGTGGTGAACGGCGATCTCGTCAACCGGGCCCCGGACGGCGTGGCGGTGGTGCGTCGGGTGCGCGAGCTGGGAGCCGAGCTCACGCTCGGGAACCACGACGACCTGATGCGCGCGCTCGTCGAGCGCGACGCGAGCCTGCCCGAGGCGTTCCACCGTGATGCCTTCTGGGAGCCGAACCGGTGGTGCGCGCGCGCGCTGGCACGGAACGAGACCCTGGCCGCGCTGCGGGCGGCGCCGATGACCGTGCGCATCGCGCCGCCGGGCGCGCCGGCCGTGCTGGTGAGCCACGGCAGCCCGCGTCACTTCCGCGAGGGCTACGGGTCGGAGCTGAGCGACGAGACCGTCTCGGAGATCTGCGAGATGCATCCGGCCGAGGTGCTGGTCGGCTCGCACACGCACCAGCCGCTGCTCAGGCGCTGGGGCCGCGTGACGGTCGTCAACACCGGCGCGGTGGGCGTGCCCTTCAACCGCGACGGGCGCGCGCAGTACCTGCTGCTCGACCTCGTCGACGGCATCTGGCGACCGACCTTCCGCCGGGTCGCGTACGACCTCTCCGCGGCGCTCGCCGCCTTCGAGCGCGGCGACTACCTCGCCCGGGGCGGCCTGCTGGCGCGGCTCTTCCGCGACGAGGTGCGCGATGCCCGCTCGTACGTCGTGCCGTATCAGATGTGGGCGGCCGCCCAGGGCGAGGAGTTGGGCGAGGCGAGCTGGGCGCGCTTCAGGGAGCGCTTCCCGGAGCGCTTCGGGCCGGTCGATCCGTGGCCGAGCGAGAGCGCCAGCGTCGCGCCGCCCGGCGCCTGAGCGTGCACAGCGACAACCGGTCGCCCGAGCCCACCAGGGCCTTGACGGCCGGCCTGGTGCTGGGCGTGACGGTGATGGCCTTCGGCTCGCTGGCGGTGGTGACCGTGGCGCCGCGCATACCGGCGGAGCTCGGCGGCCTCGCGCACTACGGCTGGATCTTCTCCGCCAACCTGCTCGCGAGCTTGGTCGGCACGGTCTGGGGCGGCGCGCAGGCCGATCGGCACGGGCCTGGCCGCGCGTTCACGCTGGGGGTTGCAGCGTTCGTGCTCGGCTCGGCGCTGGCGGCGCTGGCTCCCTCGATGCTGGTGTTGATCTTGGCGCGGGCCCTGCAGGGGCTGGGCGGCGGGGCGGTGGTCACCTGCATCTACGTGGCGGTGACGTTGGCCTATCCCGACCGGGCTCGGGCGCGCGTGATCGCGCTGCTGTCCGCGGCCTGGGTGGTACCCGCCTTGGTAGGACCGGCCGCGGCCGGAATGGTGGCCGAACTGGCCTCGTGGCGCTGGGTGTTCGCTGCGCTCGTGCCGCTGGCCAGCCTGGTGGCGCTGCTCGCGGTGCCGAGCTTCCTGGGGCTCGCCGGCCGGCCTTCACGCGCCTCCGCCGACGGTTCGCGGCGCCTGTGGAGCGCGCTGCTGCTGGCCGCGGCGGTCGGCGCCGGGCTGTGGTCGCTGACGGCTCCGGCCCCGGTGGCGCTGCGCG
>SKMG01000312.1 GCA_007121175.1 Trueperaceae bacterium
ACGGCGCCGACCGCGAGGAGGAATCATGACAACGTTCAGCGACCTGGACCCGACGCTCGTCCGGCGCAGCGTCAACGCCATCCGCGCCCTGACGATCGACGCCACCCAGGCCTCCGGCGACGGTCACCCGGGGATGCCCATGGGCGCGGCCGCGATCGGCTATGCGCTCTATCGTCACGCGATGCGCTTCGATCCGACCGAGCCGGGCTGGTGGGACCGAGACCGCTACGTCCAGTCGGCCGGCCACGGCTCGATGCTGCAGTACTCACTGCTGCACCTCACCGGCTTCGACGTGACGATGGACGACCTGCGCGGCTACCGGCAGTTCGAGTCCGCCACGCCGGGCCATCCCGAGGTGAAGCACACCCCGGGTGTCGAGACCACGACCGGACCACTGGGGCAGGGCCTCGCCACCGCGGTCGGCATGGCCATCGCCGAGGCGCATCTGGCGGCGCGCTTCAACCGACCGGGCTTTGAAGTTGTCGACCACCACACCTTCGTCATCGCCAGCGACGGCGACATGATGGAGGGCATTGCCAGCGAGGCCAGCAGCTTGGCCGGTCACTTGGGCCTCGGCAAGCTGATCGTCCTGTACGACGACAACCGCATCACCATCGACGGACCGACCGACCTCGCGTTCAGCGAGGACGTGTTGGGGCGCTACGACGCCTACGGCTGGCACGTGCAACGTGTGGACGATGGCAACGACGTCGGCGAGCTGCTCGCCGCCATCGAGGAGGCGAAGGAGGTCGACGACCGGCCATCGTTCATCGCGGTGCGCACCATCATCGGCTACGGCTCGCCGAACTTGGCCGGCACCGCGAAGGTGCACGGCTCGGTGCTCGGCAAGGAGGAGGCCGAGGCGACGAAGCGTGAGCTCGACATCGACTGGCCCGCCTTCACGGTGCCTGACGACGTGCTGGCGCACTACCGCGAGCACCTCGAGCGCGGCGCGCGAGCGCGCGCCGAGTGGATAGAGCGCTGGCGCGCCTACCAGCTCGAGCACCCGGAACTGGCCGCCGACCTCGAACGCGCCATGCGCTTCGAGCTGCCCGAGGACATCTTCGCCGAGCTGCCGAGCTGGAGCCCGGGTGACAAGCCGATCGCCACCCGGGCCGCCTCGGGCAAGGTGCTCGCGGCACTCGCTCCGCACATGCCGGAGCTGATCGGCGGCTCCGCAGACTTAGCAGGCTCGAACAACACCGACTTACCGGGCGAGGAGTCGATGCGCGCCGGCGCGCTCGGCGGCCGCATCATGCACTTCGGCGTGCGCGAGCACGCCATGGCCGCGATCGGTAACGGCATCGCGCTCCACTGCGGTCTGCGGCCGTTCGTGGCCACCTTCCTGGTGTTCAGTGACTACATGCGCCCGGCCGTGCGTCTCGCGGCGCTGATGCGCACCGCGGTGACCTTCGTGTTCACGCACGACTCGATCGGCTTGGGCGGCGACGGTCCGACCCACCAGCCCATCGAGACGCTCATGTCGCTGCGCGCGTTGCCGAAGCTGGTGCTGCTGCGGCCCGCCGACGCCAACGAGACGGCGCAGGCGTGGCGGGTGGCACTCGAGCGCTCTGGCGGCCCCACCGCGCTGGCGCTGACGCGCCAGGGCGTGCCGCACCTCGACGTCCCCGAGGGCGCGGTGGCGCGGGGCGGATACGTGCTCGCCGACGCCGAGGGGGGCGAGCCCGAGGTCCTGCTGATCGGTACCGGCTCCGAGGTGCAGCTGTGCCTCGCCGCTCGCGAACGTCTCGCTGAGGAAGGCGTGCGGGCCCGGGTGATCAGCTTGCCGTCGTTCGGCCTGTTCGGCGAGCAGGACGAAGCCTACCGGGAGAGCGTCATGCCGCGCGCCGTGCGGGCTCGCGTGGCGGTCGAAGCAGGCGCGACGCTCGGCTGGGAGCGCTTCGTCGGCGAGCTCGGCGAGGTCGTCGGCTTGGACCGCTTCGGAGCCAGCGCTCCCGGCGATGTCGTGTTGCGCGAGTACGGCTTCACCCCCGAGCGGGTGATCGAAGCCGCGAAGGCCACGCTCGCGCGCGTGAAGTCGGCGTAGGCCGCCTGCCATGGATCTCGCAACGCCCGCGCGTAGACTGGCTGGCATGACCTACACCGTCGATCCACGTCCGTGGCGCCTCAGCCTGCAGCTCGCCGGCGCTCTGCTACTGTTGTTCGCGTTGGCCTCGCCCGCGAGCGCGCAGCGTCTCGCCAGTTACTTGCCGGCTGACACCGTTGCCGCTCTCGGCGCGGTCGAGCTCGAGGAGCACGCCGACCGACTCGAAGGCGTGCTGGCCGATTGGGAGCGCTACGGTGTCGGAGAGGCGCTGCTGCGCGCCTTCGGCGACGTCGATCCGGAAGCCCTCGGCATGCCGCTCGACGAGGACGGCTTCGACCTGGTCCTGCCGCCCGCGCTGGAGAGCCTCGAGCTCCTCGACGTGATCGGCCGTGAGGCGTGGGCGGCGCTCAGCATCAGCCCCTTCAACCCCCTGCCGGCCCTGACCCTGCTCGCGCTGGTCGACGAGACCACCGCGGCGCGCTTCGACGAGGTGCTGGACGACGCCGGTGCCGAACCCGGCGCGCAGCGCCTGCAAGAGGGCGAGGCTGTCTTCGTGGCGGTCGTCGTGGACGGCATGCCGCTCGCGGCGTCGCGCTTCGGTGAGCTGCTTGCCCTATCGAGCAACCCCGAAGTCCTGCGCGGCGTGCTGCGCCAAGCGCAGGGATCGACCGAGCCGAGCTTCGCCGACAGCCCCGGTTATGTCGCCACGCTCGGCCTGCTCGCGCCCGGCCAGCTCTACGGCTACCTCGACTTGCAGCCGGTGGCGAGGGCGCTGGCACCGCTGGCGACCGGGCTCGGCTTCGATCGCAGCATTGCCAGGCTGGCGTCCGCGCTCGAGACCTTCGGCACGAGCGCTGGCGTGATGCGTCTGACCAGCGTGGGCACCGAGACCGACAGCGTGCAGCTGCCGCGGGCCGACGGGCGCGACGCGGCCCTCTTCCGGCTGCTGACCGACGACGCGAGCGCCGTGCCCGAGCGCCTGCTCGATGCCATCCCGGCCGAAGCCGTCTCGGTCAGCGCCAGCGGCCGGTCGCCGGCCGCAGGCTTCGAGTACCTCAACACGCTCTTAGGCGAACTGCCCGAGCTGGCCCTGCCGGACGCGGCGTCGCTCATCGGCGATCTGTTCGGCATCGACCTGCGGCGCGACGTCTTCGGCTGGATGGGCCCCGGCTCGCTCACCGTGACCACCGGCTTCAGCGAGGCCGTCCCGCCGGGGGTGGCGGGCGAGGATCTGCTGGGTCAGTCGGCCTTGGTGCTCGTCGCCGACGACGAGGCTCGCGCGCGCGACGGGCTGAACCGCAGCGCCACCGCGCTCGCTTCGCTCGTCTCCGCCTTCGCCGACCCGATGGGCGAGGGCGGCATGGTGCAGGGCGTCACCCGCGACGTCTCGGGCGTGAAGGTGACCCGGTACGACGTCTTCCCCGGCGTGGCCCTCCACATCGCTGTGGCCAACGGCTTGGCGCTCGTCGCCACCTCGGAGGGCGCCGCCAACGCGGTCGCGCTCGCGATCGCCGAAGGGCCGAGGCCGCCCGCCATCATCGAGCGGCTGCTGCGCGAGGTGCCCGGCGGCGCTACGAGCTACACGCTCAGCGACGACCGCGCCGCGCTCGAGGCCACCGCCAGTCAGTTCGCGCTGCAGCTGCAGCTGGCGGCGGGCCTGATGGGCGGCGCCGGCCTCGATTTCGACGCGATCGAAGCCGCCAGCGACTCGCTGCAGCGCTTCCTCGAGGCGCTAGCCGAGCGGCTGGGCGGTACCGTCTCCTACGGGACCGTCGAGAACGGCGTGCTGCGCGGGACCAGCCGCTCCGAGATCGACTGGCGCTAGCACCGCTACACCGAGAGGCCGCGCTTCACTCCGTGCCCCCGACGCAGGTCGGGGGCACGGAGTCACTGGAGGAGCCTAGAACGCGATGGAGGCGTGCGTCGCCTGGCCTGCCACCAAGTAGGCCGTAATCCAGAAGCCGTTGACGAACGCCCCCGGCCAGACGCTGCCCGTGCGGGCGAAGAGGTAGGTCGACACCATCGCCGCGACCGGCAGCAGGACCACGAGTTCATACGCCACGATCGTGCGCAGCGGCTCGGGCACGGTGAGCGGCTGGCCCATGAAGAGCGGGTAGTACTGCACCAACAGTAGGACCACGAAGCCGCCGGCGGCGATGAGCGCGTTGGCGATCATCGCGTCCGCACCCTCCGTGCGGCTGCCGGAGGGGCGCAGCTGCGCGTGCAGCACCATCCCGAAGACGAGGAAGAAGAGCGTGAAGGGCAGCAGGTAGCCGAGCGCGATGAAGGCCTGCGACTGCGACAGCAGCTTCTGCGCCACCACCCAGGCGCGGAAGTCGGCCTGGAACAGCCCATCGACGAGCGCCAGCAGCGCGTGCGCGCCGCCGACGACCAGGAGCGCGAAGACCAGTGCGTGGAAGATCCCACCCACGGGCAGGCCCAGCGAGTCGACGCCAGCGCCGCGCCTCCTCCCGGAGACGATCCACCAGAGCAGCAGCAGCACCAGCGAGATGCCCGCGTTGAGGAGCGCCCAGCCCATGATCTCGTTGGTGACCGGTTGCGGTAGCAGGCGCGAGACGCTCAGCCGCTCGGCGGCCTCGCGGGTCGCCCAGAAGTAGGTGGCCGGGGGCACGGCCGCGGCGAGCGCCGCACCGAACCACCACGCGAGGCCCGAGAGCCCGGCCGCGTGCGGGGTTCGCAGCCGCAGGCGCGCGAACGCCGGCGCGCCGAGCAGCGCGCTGCTGATGCCGAACAGCGCCAGTACGAAGCCGAGCAGACCGAGACCGGTGCCGAGCTCCCGCCACATCCAGACCTGATCACGAGCGTCGAGCGGGAACGGTGCGGCGGTGGTGCGCTGCGCCCAATCGATGACCGGGGCCACGCCGGCGATGGTGATGTGGTTCATGGCGTGCGTCTGCTCCGGCATGTGTAACACGCGAGCCGTGCCGTCCTCGGTCGAGCCGTAGACCGCGCCGGGTCGCACCGGCTCCTCGGTCCCGAACAGCGTCTGCAGCTTCGTCGTCGTCGTGATGCGCGCGCCGGTCGGACTGCCCCACATCAGCTCCGAGAACTCATCGAAGGCGCCGTAGACCAGCGCCAGGTTGCGCGGGAACTCCGGGGTCCCCGCCGGGACGCCGAAGCTGCCGGTCGAGGAGCCCGAGATCACCACCGCCTGGTAGCCATCGGGAAACGCTGCGGCGGCGGCCAGCGCGGCCCAGCCGCCCATCGAGTGTCCGCTGAGGACGATCTGGTCGAGATCGACGTAGGCGAGCGACCGCAGGTAGGCCAGGGCATCGATGCCGCCGAAGCCACCGGCAAAGGCAGGACCGTCGGAGTAGCCGTGGCCGGGCTGATCGATGGCGAGCACCACGTAGCCGCGTCGGGCGAGCTCGATCGCGTACGGCGCCTGTGCCCCCTCGCTGTTGAGGTAGCCATGCACCGCGAGCACCGCAGGAGCGGGCGAGTCGGGCGTCGCTCGGAGCGGCCGGTAGAGCCGAGCGTTGACGATGCGGCCGTCGGCGGCCGAGATGCGCACCTGGCCGACGCGCACGTTGCCGTGGTCGGTCTGGACCAGGTGGGCCACCAGCCCGCCGGTGAAGACCAGCAACACCGCAAGCAGCACGACGAGGGCGTTGCCGCGCCTGTTCCTCATGGGCTCTCCCCCCTGGCGTCGGCGAACGGGCTCAGCGGCGTGCTCGCGGCGCCACGCGACGCTAGCATCCGCAGCGCCGTCCAGAGCGCCGCCGCCTGGGCCTCGAGCGCGTGCTCGTCGGCTCCGTTGTCGATCAGGTAGTCCGCGCGGGCCATCTTCTGCTCGATCGGCAGCTGCGCCGCGTCGCGCCTCTCGACGGTGTCAGGGTCGCCCCCACGGGCCTCCACCCGCGCGCGGCGCAGCGCCAGCGGCGCGTGGACCATCACGGTCGCGTCCATCTGGCGGTCGAGACCGGCCTCGAAGAGCAGCGGGACGTCGTGCACCAGCATGGGTGGCGGCGGCACCGCGCGGAGCAGGGCCGCTTCCGCGGTCGCGGCCGCCGCGCGTACCCACGGGTGCACGATCGCCTCGAGCCGGCGGCGCGCCGCGGGGTCGGTGAACACCGTGCGGGCGGTGGCCGCCCGATCGAGGCGGCCGTCGCGTACATGATCGGGCCCCAGCTCCCGGGCGATGCGTTCGAGCACCACCGGATCCTCGACGGCTCGCCGCGACAGCTGGTCGGCATCGATCACCGCCGCGCCGCGCCGTGCCAGCGCCGCCGCCACCGTCGACTTGCCCGCTCCCATGGCGCCGGTAACGCCCACTCGTAGCCTGACGAGGCTCACGCCACGCTCGCGATGCCTCGGCACGGGTACCGTACCGGCATGCTCGGCGCTTTTCGACGCCCTCGCCAGCCGCGCATCGACATGCGGCAGTGTACGACCGCGCCCGACGGCTCGCTGTTGAGTTCTGCCGGTGGCCCGCTCGCCGACGCCGTGCTGGTCGGAGGTGCCGTTCGCGACCTGCTGCTGGCGCGACCGCTGGCCGATCTCGACTGGCTGGTAGCGGACCCGCGTCGGTGCGCCGAGGCGCTGTCTCGTGCGCTCGATGGGAGCGTCGTCGCGCTCGACCCCGCACGCGGGCACTGGCGCGTCGTGGCCGATGGCCGCTGCTGGGACCTGATCGCGCCCGATCCCGGCGACGACCGCAACGGGCTGCACGATCCGAGCGAGCGCCGCCCCAGGCTGCACGAACCCGGCACTGCGCCGGGCCCGAGCCCGCTCGTCGAGGGCGTGCTCGAGCGTGACCTGCGCCGGCGCGACCTGACCATCAACGCGCTGGCGGCCTTGCCGGACGGCCGCGTGGTCGATCCGACCGGGGGCCTGCGCGACTTGCGCGACCGGATCGTGCGCTTGAGCGCGCCTGAGGTGCTCGCCGCCGACCCGCTGCGCGCCTGGCGAGCGGTGCGCTTCGCGGCCCAGCTCGGCTTCCGGCTCGACGAGGAGAGCGCGGCCTGGATCGCCGAGCTCGCGCCGACGCTCGGACTGGGCGGCCAGCCGCTGCCAGCCGCGGAGCGGCTGCAGGCCGAACTCTCCGCGTGCCTGATGAGCCCCGTGGCGGGCCGCGCGATGGCCGCCCTCGACGAGCTCGGCCTGCTCGCACCAGTCTTGCCAGAGCTGACCGCCGGTCGCGGGATGAGTCAGGGCCCGCTTCACCACCTCGACGTACTGCAGCATCAGCTCGAGGCGCTGCAGCGCCTGGTCGACGCCTTCCCGGCGGCCGAACCCGCGCTGCGCTGGGCCACGCTGCTGCACGACGTGGGCAAGCCGCTGACCTTGCTGCACGACGAGGGCGACCGTCCTCGCTTCCATGGCCACGACGTTGTCGGTGCCGAGGTGGCCGCGCGGGCACTACGACGCCTGCGCCTGCCGAGCGCGACGGTGGCGCATGTTGCGGCGCTGATCCGCGCGCACATGCGGCCGCTGCCCCGCGACGAGCGGGCCGCGCGCCGCTTCGTCCACCGGCTCAGGCCGCTGCTGCCCGACTTGCTGAGGCTGATGGTGGCTGACCGGGAGGCAGCGCGCGGGCCGCTCGCCAGCGAAGCCGGACGGCAGCGCTATCGGCTGGCGCTGGCCGAGGTGATCCAGCGGCTCGAGTCGGAGCCGTCGGCGCCCGCGCCGCTGCTCGACGGCCGTGAGGTCATGCGTCTGCTGCAGCTGGCGCCGGGTCCGGCGGTAGGCGAAGCGCTGCGTGCGGTGGACGAGGCGCGCGCCGTCGGTGAAGTGACCGACCTCGCTGAGGCCGAGGCCTACCTCCGCCACATGGCCGCCCTCCGCGGTTGGCCGGTCGGAGAGGGCCGCGGGCACGACCGCGACGCTGGCGGCGCTTAGCGGTGGACCGGCGCTTCGCCCTGCTACTGCCGAGCCTGACGCTACTCGTGCTGACCGCCATCGGCTGGTGGTTCTGGCCGCCACCGGCGACCGAGCCGCGGCTGGCGTGGCCCTACCTGGTGGTGGTCGGGCTCGCGACCGGCGGCGCGCTGCTGAGCGGCGCCACGCTGCTCGAGCGCACGGTGCCGAGCTTCCGCCGCACCTCGCGGCGCCTGGAGCGGCTGGTGCGCGACCTGCGGCTTCCGCCCGGCGGGGCGCTGCTGGCAGCGCTGGTGTCGGGCGTGAGCGAAGAGCTGTTCTTCCGGGGCTGGCTGCTGCCGACCATCGGCCTGTGGGGGCAAGCGCTCCTCTTCATGCTGCTGCATCCGGCGGGCCGCGCCGGCTGGAGCTACACGCTCTACACCGGCGTGGCAGGATTGGCGTTCGGCATCGTGACGCTGAGTACCGGCAGCCTCTGGCCGGCGCTGATCGCCCACGTGGCGGTGAACCTGCACGGGTTCAGCAGCGCCTCGGGCGCTGGTGAGCGCGCACGGGGCGGGGCCACGGGCGGCGCCCCGG
>SKMG01000225.1 GCA_007121175.1 Trueperaceae bacterium
CCGGCACCAGCGAGGCGATCACGCTGGTGGCCAACGACACGCCGCAGACCCAGGCCACATCCCAGGCCTCGACCACCACCGGCAGCTGAGTGATGAAGTACAGATCGCCCGGCAGCGGGAACGGCTGGGCCCGGAAGTAGCCGGTGACGCCGAGGCCGAGCAGCGTGCCGAGCAGCGTGCCGGCGGCGCCGAGCGCGAAGCCCTCGAGCGTGAACACCGAGAGCACCTGCCGTGAGCTAGCGCCGAGCGCGCGCAGGATGGCGATGTCGCGGGTCTTCTCGGCGACGGTCAGTACCATCACGTTGGCGATGCCCATCGCGGCGACCAAGACGATCAGGAAGGTGACCACCGAGATGACCGCCTTCTGCAGCCGCAGCTGCGTGATGAGGTTGCCGAAGAGCCGCTCCCAGGAGGTCGGCAAGAGTGCGAACGCCTGGCCGAGGCGCTCGCCGACTGCGGAGGCCGACTGCGGATCGCTGACGCGCACGTGGTAGCCGCCGATCTGCCCCTCGGCGCCCAGGTAACCCTGGACCACAGGCAGCGCGGCGTAGGCGGTGACGGCGTCGATGAGCTCGTTGCCGACACGGAAGGTGTCGGTGACCTCGAGGGTGAGGGTGCGGCCGCCGAGCTCGCGGAGCATCACCGTGTCACCGGCCAGGACGCCGAGCTGCGAGGCCAGCGAGGCGCCGAGCACGACGCCGCCCTCGCGTTCGAGCGCAGCGCGGGCGCCGGCGATCGCGGGGAGATCGAGCACCTGGGCGTGGTGGTCGGGATCGATGCCGATGAGCTGTGCGAAGCCCTGGCGCGCGCTGATGCCGAGCGTCGCGCTGGCGCGCCGTGCGATCAGCGCCTGGCCGCTCAAGAAGGGGCTCACCGCCACGACGTCGTCCTGTGCGGCGATCGTCCTGCGCACCGCCTCGTCGTGCGGCAGCCGCTCGCCGGCGACGTAGGCCTGCAAGGTGACGTGCGGCGTGGCTTGCAGGGTGCTGCTGATGAGCTCGTCGATGAAGCCGTTGGTGAGCGACAGCGCGGTGATCAGTACGGTCACGCCGACCGCCACGCCCAGCACCGTGATCACGCTCTGGAGCGCGCGACGACGCACGTGGCGCCAGGCGAGGAAGAGGACGAACGGGCGCACGTATCAGTCTAGCCCGCGCCCCCGGCGGGCCGTGGGAGCGGGCGGCACGGCGCGAGCGGCATGGCGCCCGCGCCACGGGCGGGCGCGCCGGCGATGGGGCAGCGGCGCGCCGCGGTCGGACGAGAGCGCCGCTCACTGCGTGTCGCGGGTGGTTGTGAGCTCTTCAGCGCGCCGCGAGCCAGCGCGGCTCCACTTCGAAGGCGCCGTCGGCGAAGAACTGGTCGAGCACCGGGCCCTCGCGGCCGTACCTTATGACGTCGAGCTCGACGCGGCGGACGCCCCAGTTCACGGCGCTGGCGTAGTCGGCGAACCAGACGTCGATCTGGTTGACCTTGCGCGGATGCATGGTGTCCTCGACCACGAACAGGTCGGTGCTGTCGAGCAGGGTCTGGTAGGCGCCGTAACCGCGGCCGTTGTGGAAGTTGCCGAGATCGCGCAGGCGCACCAGCGAGCCGTAGGGCAGGTCGAAGTCGAGCAGGTCGCGGCTGACGGCGATGATGCCCCAGCGCGTCTGCGCCCCGGTGGCGGTGACGAACGGTTGCGAGTTGGTCTGGCTCTCGAGGGAGTTGTACGCCGTGGCGCGCACTTCCAGTAATGGGTTGGCGATCGGCCCCTTGATCGCGGGGGGCTCGTGCTCCAGTGCGCGAGGCTCGGCGAGCAGTTCGATGCTCGGCTGCAGCCCGAGCGCGACGCTGGGCTCGTGCGCGATGACGAGCGTGACCTCGACCATCACGTCGATCGGGTCGAGACTGGCGCCGTCGGGAGCTTCGCCTGAAGCGCTGAAGGCAGTGATGAGGGCGGCGATGACGAGCACGATGACCGTCGCTTTGCCGCAGAGATGGAGCGCCATCGCGCACCTCCTGGCCGCAACATGGTAGCAGCAGGCCGGGCCCGGAAGCCCGTCGGAGGCGACCATCGCGCAGACCGCATCGGCAGAAGCCCGTCCTGGACGTGTCGGCGGGCGGCTGGCCCAAGACCATCGTGCTATCGTCGGCGCGTGTCGGGGCCTGCCGAGCGCAGCGAGCACGCGCGCAACGAGTTCGCCTTCGAGAAGCTGGCCTGCGACGGGAGCGCCCGCCGGGGGCGGCTGAGCACCCCGCACGGCGCGATCGAGACGCCGGCCTTCGTGGCGGTCGCGACGCAGGCGACGCTGAAGGGCGTCGACCCGGAGCTCGCGGCGGCAGCCGGCACGCAGGTGCTGTTCGCCAACACCTACCACCTCTACTTGCGACCGGGGCCCGAACTGGTGGCCGAGCACGGCGGCCTGCACCGCTTCATGGCGTGGCAGCGGCCGCTCTTCACCGACTCCGGCGGCTTCCAGGTGTTCTCGCTCGGGGCCTCGATCGAGCACCGCGTCGGCAAGGTGGCCAACATCTTTCCCGACGAGGCCGCAGGCGGCGGGGGAGGACCGCGGCTGGGGGCCTCGGGCTCGATGGTGCGCGTCGGCGAGGACGAGGTGCGCTTCGTCAGCCACATCGACGGCAGCCGCCACGTCTTCACGCCGGAGACGAGCATCGAGATCCAGCGCGCGCTCGGTGCGGACGTGATCCTCGCCTTCGACGAGTGCACCAGCCCCTTGCACGACGAGTCCTACACGCGCGCCTCGATGCTGCGCACCCACCGCTGGGCGCGACGTTGCCTGCTCGCCTTCCGAGAGCGCGAGGCGCCGCACCCGTACCGGCAGGCGCTCTACGGGGTGGTGCAGGGCGGCGCCTTCGAGGGGCTGCGGCGCGAGAGCGCGGCCGTGATCGGCGCAATGCCGTTCGAGGGCATGGCGATCGGCGGCAACCTCGGCCGCTCTCACGCCGACATGCACCGCGTGCTCGAGTGGACGGTGCCATCGCTGCCGGAGCGCCTGCCGCGTCACCTCCTCGGCATCGGCGACGTGCCGGGCATCCTGGCCGCGGTGGTGAGAGGCGTCGACACCTTCGATTGCGTGGTGCCCACCCGCAACGCCCGCACCGGCACCGTGCTGGCGCGCCATGACGACGACGGCCGACCGCGGCCGGCGTTCCGCTTCAACCTCAGGAACGCCGCGTTCGCCCGCGACCGACGGCCGCTGGAGGGTGAGTGCGACTGTGGCACCTGCCGCCGCTTCACGCGCGCCTACCTGCGGCACCTGCTCAAGGCTGGCGAGTCGCTCGCCCCACAGCTGCTGAGCGTGCACAACCTGCGCTTCATGGAGCGGCTGATGTGCGAGCTCCGGGGAGCTATCGCAGCGGGCCGGCTGAGCGACTGCGTGCTGGAGTGGGTCGGGCACGATCCGCAGCTGAGCGCTGCGGTCCTGGGTAAGCCGTAGCGCTCAGGCCGGCGGCGTCCTCACGGCACGCGCTCGATCAGGTCGACGACGCTGCCGTCTTGCGTCACGAAGCGCACCACGCCGACGCTCGGCACGAAGAACAGGTCGAGCAGGGTCGAGGCGCCGGTGTTGGTGAGCGTGCGCTGCCGCACTTGCAGGGCGTTGAAGCGCCCGGCGGGGGTCTGGATGCCGCGTAGCCCGAGCACCTCGGCGTCGAGCGTGATGGTGAACGTGCCGAGGTCGGTGGTCGAGCGCCAGTTGGAGCCCACCGCGAGCGGCGCGGCCGGGTAGATCAGCAGCGGCGGATCGTAGCGCAGCAGCTGCCCGCCGGAGGCGCTGCCGAGCGTACGCACGCCGTCAGGAGCGTAGATCAGGTAGTCCTCCGAGATCGGCACGCCGCCCAAGTAGTGCGTGAGCACCATCACCTCGACCCCGCCAAAGTCGCGCGGGCCGCTCATGAGCTGGGTGACGCCCGAGTCGTACGTCCAGCTCTTGCCCGCGCCGTGCGGGTAGTAGTCGGGCTGCGCGACGGCGGTGCCGAGAGCGAGGCACAGGACGAGCAGCGGCGCGAGGCAGCGGTTCGGGAACGATCTCTTGGTGATCATGCGCGGTACCCCTCGCCGGAGAGCTCTCCGGCCCGCTCGCTGGCGGCCTCGATCGCGTCCATCAGCGCGAAGCGCAGCCGGTGGCGCTCCAGCGTCCGCACCCCGGCGATGGCCGTGCCGCCCGGCGAGGCGACCTCGTCCTTGATCGAGGCGGGATCGGCACCCTCGAGCAGCCGCGCGGTGGCGAGCAGCACCTGGCGGGCGAGGTCGCGCGCCAAGTCGCGATGGAAGCCGACCCGCACACCGCCGTCGGCCAGCGACTCGGCGACCAGCGCGGCGAACGCTGGGCCCGAGCCAGAGAGGCCGGTGAAGGCGTCGAAGAGCGACTCGGGGATCTCAAAGACGCTGCCGCAGCCCTGGAACAGGGCGCGGGCGAAGTCGAGGTCGGCGGGGTTGGTCTCCGCGGTCCATGCGAGCGCGGTGGCGCTCGCGCCCACGCGCGCGCCCAGGTTGGGCATCGCCCGCACCACCCGCGGGCTGCCGAGCCGCTTCGCCAGCGTGTCGAGCGTCACGCCAGCCATGATCGACACGAAGCCGGCGTGACGGCGGGCGATCAGCGGCGCTACGCGCTCGAAGGCCTGCGGCTTCACGGCGACCAGCACCCGCTCGGCTCGATGCACGGCGGCGTCGTCGAGCGGGGCGATGCCGAAGCGCGCGGCGAGCGCGTCGCGCCGTGCGGGATCCGGATGGAACACGCCGAGGTCCGTAGCCCGCAGTGCGCCGCAGCGCAGCGCGCCGTGGATCACCGCGCTGCCCATGCGCCCCGCGCCGACGACCGCCAGCGCGACCTCGTCGCGCGGCCGGCCCTCGCCCTCGTGCGGCTCGTGAGCAGGCGTCACGCGTGCATCCTATCAGCGTCGCGGCCGGCGGCGACGGCAGTCCTGCACACCGAGGCAGCCTCGCCGTAGCCGAGGGACGAGCCGCCGCTGCCGACGGCTGTGGGCGGTGACTCCACCAGGCGCCGAGGCAACACTCAAGTGTGCACTTGACTTTCGTGCCGCCGCGGCGGATACTCGGGTTCATGCACGCGCACGCAGCCACCAGCGATCAGGTGTTCCAGGCCCTCGGCGACCCCACGAGGCGCGCGATCGTGACGCAGCTCGGGAGTGGGCCGGCGTCCGTGAGCCAGCTCGCCCGGCCCCTGCCGATCAGCCTGGCGGCTGTGGTGCAACACGTGCAAGTGCTGGAGGCCAGCGGTCTCGTTGCGACGCGCAAGCAGGGCCGCGTGCGCACCTGTCACCTCGTCCCCGACGCGCTGCAGGAGGCCGAGCGCTGGCTCGCCCGGCGGCGCGCTCTGTGGGAGGCGCGGCTCGACCGACTGGAGGCGCTGATGCGAGCCCGCCCGGCGACCGAGGACGCCGCTACCGACGAACGCACCGCCGCACCGATCGACGTGGCGGTCACCCCAACCGAGGAGGACTCAGGATGAACCGACCGACGCCGACTGACCGTGCTAATCGCATCTTCGAGATCGCTCGCGAGTTCGATGCGCCGCGCGAAGAGGTGTTCCGTTACTTCGTCGAGCCCGAACTGATCGCGCGGTGGTGGGGGCCCGATGGCTTCGCCACGCCGGTCGAGCAGGTCGAGGTCGAGGCGCGGGTCGGCGGCCCGTACCGCAAGACCATGGTCCTCGAGAGCGAACAGATCGCTGCGGGTATGGGCGTGCCGGTCGGCACGCCCTTCCCGGACCAGGCGACGGTGCTGGAGATCGTGCCGCCGGAGTTGCTCGTCGTGACCTCCGAGGCGCAGCCGGAGATGGGCTTGGTCGAGCGGACCGTTACTCGCATCGAGCTCCATGCCATGGGCCCGGAGCGCACGCGGGTGGTGCTGGTCGACGGGCCGTACGACGAGATGATGGCGCCGCACGCCGAGACCGGCTGGATGCAGCAGTTCGGCAAGCTCGAGCGGCTGCTGGCGGGTTGATGCCGCGCCACCGAGCAGCGCCCTAGACGTTGGCGAGCGCGGCGGGCTCGGGGCTGAGCTCGCCGGCGAGGTCCTCGCCCATGCGCGCGGCGATGGCCGCCGGGGCGAGGTCGAGCGAGAGCAGCACGCTGAGCTTCGCCAGCGCCGCCTCGGCGGTCATGTCGCCGCCGGACACGACGCCGGCGTCGAGCAGCCCGCGTCCGGCGGCGTAGGCGTCCATGCGCACCGTGCCGCGCAGGCACTGCGTGACGTTGACGATCACCACGCCGCGCGCGCTCGCCTCGGCGAGCGCCGAGAGCAGATCGGCGTCGCGCGACGGCGCGTTGCCGCTGCCGTAGGTCTCCAGCACCAGGCCACGCACCGGTTCGCGGAGCACGTGCCGCAGCGTGGCGCCGGTGATGCCGGGGAAGAGCCTCAAGGCCACCACCGGAACCGGACGCAGGCGCGAGGCCCGCAGCGGTCCCGGCTGCGCGGGCCGTAGCAGCTCCTCACGCCAGGCGACGTCGACCCCCACCTCGGCGAGCGGCGGCAGGTTGGGCGAGTCGAAGGCGTCGAAGCCGAACGACGACACTTTGGTGCTGCGGTTGCCGCGCAGCAGCCGGCCGTTCATGTACACCGCCACCTCGCGCAGGCGCGGGTCGCACGCCAGCAGCAAGGAGGTGATCAGGTTCTCGCGCCCGTCGCTGCGCACCTCGACCAGCGGGATCTGCGACCCGGTCAAGACGACCGGCCGGTCGAGGCCCTCGAGCAGGAACGACAGCGCCGAGGCGCTGTAGGCCATGGTGTCGGTGCCATGCAGCACCACCGCGCCGGCGACGTGCGGAAGTCGCTCCGCGAGCGCATCGGCCATGCACTGCCAGTTCTCCGGTCGCATGTCCGAGGAGTCGAGCAGTTCGTCGAGCTCGATGAGATCGATCTCCGGCAGCGGCGCGCGGCCGAGCTCCGGCAGCGCCGCCAGCTCGGCCGCCAGCGCCCCTGGCGCGGGCGCGTAGGAACCGTCGGCTCCCCGGCGCATGCCCAGGGTGCCGCCGGTGTGGAGCAGCAGGACACGCGGACGCTCGTCCATGGCGCGAGGCTACCAGGAGCGCCGCACGAGCAGGCTTGCCTACCCTGGGAGCGCCGCACGCGCGCCCGCGCGGTGGTACCCTGTTCGGTCGATGGGCGAGCAGCCGATCCCCGCACGCGTCGATGCTTGGTTGGTCGCCGGCGTGGTGCTGCTGTTGGGAGCGATCGTGGCGATCGTGGTGCCACTGCTCGGCTCCGACGCGGTCGGTACCGGCGTGCGGGTGGTGATCGGCGCGCTGGCGCTCGGCATGGTGCTCGCCACGCTCTCGATCACGGTGCCGGTGCGCTACGCCTTCGAGGACGGCGGCGTCTTCATCCGCGCAGGGCTCCTCAAGCTGCGGCTGGCCTACCCCGACATCGTGCTGGCGGAGAAGCGCTTCAGCCCGGTCTCCGGGGCCGCCTGGTCGTGGGTCAAGGTGCGGCTGGTGCTGCGCCAGGGAGGCCTGATCGAGATCGCGCCGCGCGACCGCGAGGCGTTCTTGGCCGAGCTCGCGAGGCGCGCGCCCCACCTGCGCCCGAGCGAGCGCGGGCTGCGCGATCCCCAGTACGCCTGAAGACGCGGAGGGTTCGCGCACGAGGCGGTCGTGCTCGCGAGCGCCGCGGGCGCGGCGAAGGGCGCGCGGCGGCGCGCCTCTAGCGGATGCCGGGCGGTACCTGCGCCGGCGGCGGCTCGGGTAAGTTCGCCGGCATGGGCACGCCCTCGAGGCGCTTCACCAGGCCGTTCTCATTGCAGCCGACGAAGAACGGGCAGCGCAGGCACTCGGACCACACCCGCGGGTGCAGGTCCCGGCTCTTGTCGATGGGCGTGAAGCCGCACTTCTCGAAGAAGCCGACCTCGTAGGTCCAGGCGAACAGCACCGGGATGCCGATGCGGCGCGCCTCGGCCTCGCACGCCGCGACCAGCGCGCGTCCGACCCCACGGGCGGTCACGTCGGGCGCAACCGCCAGGCCGCGCACCTCGGCGATGTCGCCCCAGAGCACGTGCAGCGAGCCGTTGCCGGCGAACGCCGGGCCGTCTGGGGTATCGAGCTCGGCGACGAAGAAGTCGCGCAGGTTCTCGAAGATGCTCGGCATCGGCCGCACCAGCATCCGGCCCTGCGCGGCCCAGTAGCCGATGTTCTCGAAGATCCGCGGCACGTCCGAGGCGTTGGCCGGGCGCACCCGCACCTCGCCGAGCGCGGCCGCGCGTCGCTCGCCGGCGGTGGCTGCGAGTGAGGCGTGCGCGGCGGATGCGTTCACGACGGCGTCGCTCATGACGATGCCTCCTGGTCGTTGGGCGGCGCGCCCCGAGGTGCTTCGAGCCAGGCGATGTCGGCTGCCTCGGACCGCATGGCCTCGCGCGCCCGCGCGAGCCCCTCTGATACGCGGCGCCTGGAGGTGCCGCCGTAGCTGTCGCGGGCGTCGGCGACCGCCTCCGGCTCGAGCGCCCGGTAGACGTCGTCCTCGAAGTGCGGCGAG
>SKMG01000046.1 GCA_007121175.1 Trueperaceae bacterium
CAGGCGTGTCATGAGCGAGTCAAACCCTCGATCGCTCCGCGCGCGCCACGAACCCGCGCGCCGGGAGGGCGGGGCGCTGGGCGTGGGATGATGAGGCGGTGAGCGCAGACCCGCTGCAGCTGGTGTCCGAGATGCACGGCTCTCCCACCATGCTGGTCTTCGAGTTCGCGGGAGCGGGCAGCCTGGCGCTGCACTGGCTCCATGCCGTGGGCGGCTCCTCGCGAACCGTGCTGGAGGCGGTGGACCGCTACGCGGCCGCATCGCTCGCCGCGGCGATCGGTGAGCTCCCGGATCAGGTCGTGACGCCCGAGGTCGCGGCCGGTCTCGCCCGGCACGCACGCGAACGGGCGCGGGCGCTCGCGCCGCCTGGCGTTGCGGTGATCGGCGTCGGCTGCACCGCAACCATCGCCACCGACCGCGTCAAGCGCGGCGAGCACCGTGCTTGCATCGCCGTCGAGGGGACGCTCGGACGCCACGCGCTGCGCTTGGCGCTGCGCAAGGGCCAACGCGAGCGTGACGAAGAGGAGCGCCTCGTCTCCACGCTGGTGCTGCACGCGACCGCGACCGGTTGCGGCGTGCTCCACCGGCGCGCGCTGACGCTCGAGGACGGCGAGACGCTCCAGGAATCGTTCACTCCCGCCGCGCCGCTCGCTGAGCTGCTGGCGGGCGAGCGCCGGGAAGTCGTGCTCACTCCGGAAGGTGAGCTGCGCGAGCGGCTGCCCTGGCCGAGCGGCGGCATCGCCATCGTTTCGGGTTCGTTCAACCCGCTGCACCAGGGTCACCTGGGCCTCGCCTCGGCGGCGCAGTCCCACCTCGGGCGCCCGGCTGCGTTCGAGCTCTCGACCCACAACGCGGAGAAGCCGGTGATCGAGCCGGCCGAGCTCTACCGTCGGGCCACGCAGTTCCAGGGGCGCGCGCCGCTGCTGCTCACGGGCGTGGCGCTCTTCTCCCACAAGGCGCAGCGCTACCCCGGATCGGTGTTCGTCCTCGGCGCGGACACGGCGGCCCGGGTGCTCTCGCCGCGCTACTACCCGGCGGATCACGATCTCGACGTTTCGCTGCAGCTGGTGCGCCAGCACGGCTGCAGCTTCCTGGTGGCCGGGCGCCGCACCAGCGTCCCCGGCACGCGCGGCGAGGAGGAACGGTTCGTGACATTGGCCGATCTCGACGTCCCCGAACGCTACGTAGACCTGTTCGAAGCCCTCCCAGAGGACGCCTTCAGGGCCGACGTCTCGTCGAGCGCCATCCGCGAGCGCTGGAACGACAGCGGAGCGCAGCGGTGAGGCGCGTCTGGTGCAGCGCCGCGACGGTGCGGGTCGCGGCGCTGACGGTGGCGCTGACGGTGGCGCTGCTGGCGGGACCCGGCGCGGCGCTGGCCCAGGTTCCGGCCGACGCTGCCGCCGGGCTCGAAGATGCAGTCGGGCCCATGATGGAAGGAGCGATCGATCGGGCCCCGGCGAGCGTGACGGTGTCGCTGCACGGCGGCCTGCCGGCCTACCGCAGCGTTGGAGCGGGAGTGGCGCTCAGGGCCGATCAGTTCGGCCTCGCCGTGCGCGGCTCCTGGGGCAGCGTGGGCGCCGCCTTCGGCGCGCAAGCGCGCTGGTACCCGCCGCTGCCGGCTCCGATCCCGTTGTTCCTCGGCTTGGGCATCGACGCCCACGGCGGCGGCGCCCTGCCGCACGCGGTCGCGGGAGCGCAGCTGCCGCTCGGTCCGAACTGGCGGCTCGACCTCGAAGCTGGTGCCGCGCGTGCCCGCCTCGCCGGTGAGCCGGTATGGGCGCCGCATCTCAGTCTCGGCATCGGCTTCGCCTTCGCGGTCGACCTGCCCAGTCCCGGCGACGGCCCTGCCGCGAGGCCGGCATCTGCGGCGCGTGACGGCACCGCAGCCCCCTGCGTGCCTGGCGAGCCCGATCCGTCGCTGCTCGCCGCTGCGGTCGATGCTTCGGTGCGGGCTTTCGTGCGTGATGGAGTGGCGCTCTACGGCAACGCCTATCGAGACCTGCGCTATCGCTACTGGCTAGCCGAGCAGCTCGCAGACGGCGACCAGGCTACCGTGCGGATCCGCTTCGAAGGCAGCGCACGAGCGGTCTTGGGCGGGGAGCTGGTCGAGGCGTCGGGAACGGCCGAAGCGAGCTACCGGTGGACCGGCTGCCGCTGGCGGCAGACGTCGCTGCGGTACTAGCGGTCGCGCGCAGCGGCGCTCACCGCTCCCAGTCGAGGTCCATGTCGTCGACCAGGCGCTCGTCGCGATCGAGTCCGCCGATGGCGGCCATCTCGTCGAGCGAGAGCTCGAAGTCGAAGATCTCGAGGTTCTCGCGCTGGTGCGCTTCACGCGCCGCCTTGGGGATCGCCAGCACCCGCGGCTGCTGGATCAGCCAGCGTAGCGCCACCTGCCCCGGGGTCTTGCCGTGGTCCGCACCGATCTCCCGCAGCAGCGGATCGGCGTCGACGAGGCCGCGGGCCAAGGGGCTGTAGGCAGTCAAGAGGTGGTCGCAGCGCTCCGCCTCGCGCAGCAGCGCGCTCTGCGACAGGAAGGGATGGTACTCGACCTGGTTGGTGAACAGCTCGGCTAGCTCGTGCGCGCGGCGCACCAGCGAGGGCGGGAAGTTGCTCACGCCGACGTGCCGTACCAGGCCACGATCCTGCAGATCGCGCATCGCACCGAGCGTCTCCTCGAGCGGCACCTCGGGGTTCGGCCAGTGGATCAGGAGCAGGTCGACGTGCTCCATGCCGAGCGCCCGGAGGCTCTGCTCGGTGCTGCGGCGCACGTCGGCAGCGCGACAGTGGCTCGGTCTGAGCTTGGTGGTGACGAACACCTCCTCGCGCGGGATGCCCGAGCGGCGCAACCCTTCACCGACGTGCTGCTCGTTGTCGTAGCCCTGCGCGGTGTCGAGGTGGCGGTAGCCGAGGGAGAGTGCACGCTCGACGGCCGCCACGCAGGCTGCGCCCCTCAGTTCCCAGGTGCCGAGGCCCAACACCGGCACGCTGCTCCCGTGGTGATCGATACGCTCCATGCCGACAGCCTAGCCGACGCCGCCGAGCGCGTCGTGTCGCCGGCTCGGGGGTGGTGTGATGGCCAGCGTGAGCACGTCTGCCTCGTCCCGACGCCGCTTCCTGGGGTGGGACACCGTGATCGGCGGGGCCGGTCTGCAGCTCTTGCAGGCGGCGCTGTTCTTCTCCAGCTTCGGCATCTACGTCGTCGTCTGGGTCGACGAGTTCGGCTGGTCGCGCGGTGCGACCGCGGCTGGCTACGCGCTGGTGACGCTATCTAGCGGCCTGTTCGGGCCGCTGCAAGGCTACCTGCTGGAGCGGCTCGGGCCGCGCCGGGTGATCCTCTTCGGCCTCGTGGTGCTGTCGGCCGGCCTGACGTCGCTCTCGCTGGTCCGGACGCTTCCTGAGTTCTACGGGGCGATGCTCGTCACCGGCGTCGGCCTCGCCGCTGCCGGTTTCCTCTCGGTGACGACCGCGGTGGTCCCCTGGTTCGTACGGCGGCGTTCGACCGCGCTGTCGTTGACCGCCATAGGCCTGAGCCTCGGCGGCGTGCTGGTGCCGCTGGTCGCCGGCAGTGTCGTCGAGATCGGCTGGCGCGAGACGCTGAGGCTCTCGGCGGCGCTGGTGCTGCTCGCGGGTCTGCCGCTCGCGGTGCTGATGCGCCGCGGCCCGGCCGACTACGGCCAGCTCCCGGACGGTGGCTACCTCGGCTTCCCGGACCGGCGTCCCGGCGGCGTGGAGCTGCGCCCGCCCGACCCCGCGGCTGACCACACGCTGCGCGAGGCGCTCCGCACCCGGGCCTTCTGGCTCTTGGGAGTCGGACACGGTGCGGCGCTGCTGCTGATGTCGGGCGTGTCGGTGCACCTCGTGCCGCACCTCAAGGCGGGCGCCGGCTACCCGCTGCAGCTCGCCGCGGGCGCGGTGGCGCTGGTGACGATGTCGTCGTTTCTCGGGCAGGTGATCGGGGGCCCGCTCGGCGACCGTTTCGACAAGCGTCTGATCGCGATCGCGGCCATGCTGGCGCACGCGCTGGCGCTGCTGGTGCTGGCCTGGGGTCCGGGCTGGAGCGCGGTGGTCGCCTTCGCGGTGGTGCACGGGGTCGCCTGGGGCGTGCGCGGCCCGCTGATGGGTTCGCTGCGGGCAGACTACTTCGGCGCCAGCCACTTCGGCTCGATCATGGGGGCGTCGATGATGGTGTTCATGGTCGGCCAGTTGATCGGTCCCGTTTTCCTCGGCGCCCTGGCCGACGTCCACGCCGACTACCGGGTCGGCTTCACGATTTTGGCGCTGTTGGCGGCTGTGGGCTCGCTGTCGTTCTGGTTCGCTGCGCCGCCACCCCCGCCGCACCGCCCAGGGCCGAGAGGTGTACCCGATGCCCCGTCGGCGGCTCCTCGGCAGCGAGCGAGAAGCGAGTAGACTCGTCCATGTCCAACGTTGCGCTTGGCATCGACATCGGCGGCTCGGGGATCAAGGCGGCGTACGTCGACGTCGCCTCGGGCGCGTTGGTGACCGAGCGCGTCCGGCTGCCGACGCCACGGCCCTCCACGCCGAGGGCGGTCGTCGAGACGGTGGGGGAGGTCTGCGAGCTGGTGCGCGCCAGCGCTCCGGAGCTCACGCCGGTGGCCCGCGGCGCCGCCTTCCCCGCCGTGGTGCGGGGTGGTGTGACGCTGAGCGCGGCCAACGTCGACCGCGCCTGGATCGGCTACGCAGCCGAGGAACGGCTCAGCGAAGCGCTCGGGAACAGCGTCTGCGTGCTCAACGACGCCGACGCGGCGGGCTTGGCCGAGCTCGGTTTCGGAGCCGTGCGCGGCGTGAGCGGGGTGGCGCTGGTGCTCACCATCGGTACCGGCGTGGGCTCGGCGCTGTTCGCAGACGGGACGCTGGCCCCGAACACCGAGCTCGGCCATCTCGCGTTCCGCGCTCACGCTTCGGTCGAGGACTGGGTCTCCGATCGCGCCCGCCGGGCCGAAGGGCTGTCGTGGAAGCGCTGGACCGGCCGACTGAACGCCTACCTCGATCACCTGAGCGTGCTGTTCTCGCCCGAGCTGATCGTGCTCGGCGGTGGCGTGTCGAAGCGCTTCGAGGACAAGATCGCGCCGCGCCTGAGGCTCCGCACGCCGGTGAGGGCCGCTGCGCTGCGCAACGACGCCGGTATCGTCGGCGCGGCCTGGCACGCGAGCCGTGTGGTGCGTTTGTGACGAGGCCCGCGGTGGCGGGGTGGGGAGGTCTCGGTACGCTTCGCAGGAGGCGCGCCGCGCCCGCGACCGGTACCGAGCCGCGGACGTCTGGAGCAGCGTGTGCGCCCACGGAGGTGACCATGCCGAAGGTGAGCGTCGACGACCGCGAGTTAGAGGTGCCGAGCGGCACCCGGCTGACCATCGCGATCCAGCAGGCCGGCATCGAGATCGGCCACCGCTGCGGCGGTAAGGCGCGCTGTACCACCTGCCGGGTGGTGGTCCACGAGGGTGAACCGCCCGCGATGACGCGCGCGGAGTACCACCGTCTGCGCGAGGCGGGCCTGCTGGGCAGCCACCGGCTCTCCTGCCAGCTGGTGGTCGCGGCCGACATGCGCGTCGCAACCGTGATGACCAAGCAGAACCAGCCGTGGGCCGACACGGGACCCGCTCTGGATCCGTCGGTGGTGCCCGAGGCACGCTGGTTCGAGCCCGGCGAGCTGGAGGCCGAGAACACGGCCTGAGCGGCTCAGGGGCGTGCGTGCTCGAGCGCCGATGGCTCGCACGCACGACCGGCCGCGGTATCGTCGGCGGCAGCGTCATGGCCCGGGTCGCGCAACTCAGCATCGAAGCCGAGACTCCAGCGCCGCGGCGCTCCTCGGCCCGGGGCGCGCTGACCGTCATGGGTGGCACGCTCGCCTCGCGCGCGACCGGGTTGCTGCGAGAGGTGCTGGTGATCGCGCTCTTCCCGGTGTGGGCGAGCGACGCGTTCCGCCTGGCCTGGACGGTCCCCAACCTGTTCCGCGAGCTGCTGGCCGAAGGGGCTCTGACCAACGCCTTCATCCCCATCTATCAGCGCCTGCGCGGCCCAGACCGCCGCCACTTCGCCGGTGCGATGCTCAGCGTCCTGGCGTTGGCGAACGCTGCTCTGCTGGCATTGGCCCTGGTGGCTGCGCCCTGGATCGTCGACCTGCTGCTGGCGCGCGACTCGAACGTCGAGCGTGAGCTGGCGGTGCAGATGGTGCGGATCACCTTCCCGGTGCTGTTCGCGATCAGCCTCTCGGCGCTCGCGATGGGCGTGCTCCATGCCGAGGAGCGCTTCTTCGCCCCGGCCTGGGCGCCGGTCGTGCTCAATCTGGTCGCGATCGCGGCGATGCTCGCCTTCCCCGGCGAGGCGCACTGGCTGGCGCTCGGCGTGGTGCTGGGCGGCGTGGGGCAGGCGCTGGTGCAGTGGCCGGCCATGTGGCGCGCCGGCGTGCTGCCGGCGGCGGGCCGCGTCTGGCATGCGGCGGTGCCGCTGGCGCTCGGGCTGATGGCACCGTTCGCGTTCACGACCGGAGCCCGCCAGATCCTCAACGTGGTGGCCCAGCGCATCGTGTCGAACGAGGCGCTCTTCCCCGCCGGCGCGGTCACGGCGTACGCGTTGTCGACGATGCTCTTCAGCCTGGTGCTGGGACTGTTCGCCATCAGCCCGGCGATGGCGTACTACGCGCGTCTCGGCAACCTGGCGGCCGAGGGCGCGGCCGACTTCGCGGCGACGCTCGAGGCGGGGACGCGCTTCATCTTGCTGCTCACGCTGCCGGCTGGCGCGGCCACCTACGTGTTCGCCGAGCCGGCCGTCAGGACGGTCTTCGGGCTGCTGCGTCCGGCGGCCGGCCAGGGCGTGGCCATCGAGCTCGCCGTGCTGGCCTTGGCGCCGCTCGGCATCGCACTACCCGCCGCGGGACTGGTGAACTTCCTGCTGCGACCGTTCTTCGTGCGCCAGCAGGTGGTCGCGCCCGTCGCGTCGTCCGCCGGGTTCACGCTCTTCACGGCGCTGCTGTTCGTGGCCTTGGCGCCGCGCCTCGGCATCGCCGGCGTCTCGTGGGGGACGGCTGTGGCGATGACGCTGCAGGCGCTGGTGCTGCTGCTGTGGCTGCGGCGCGCCGAGGGGCTCGACGTGCGCGCGATCGGGCTCCAGGTCGTGCGCGTCAGTGCCGCCGCCGTGGTCGCGGTGGTGCTGGCGCGATACCTCTCGCTGAGGCTCGTGGAGGCCCTGGAGTTATCGTCGTGGTTCGCGTCGGCGACGCTCGTGGCAGCGGGCGGGGCGATCACGATCGTGGCGTTCGCGGCGCTCGCATACCTGTTGCGGGTCCCGGAGCTTCGGCGAGGCCATCGGTCGGAAGGCGGCACGACGAAGCGCTGAGCCGATATGCTAGGGACGTCCGAAGTAGCGATCCGTCGTCATGATGTCTTGATCAGGAGGATGACCATATGCCCAGGATGAACGCAGGACGCGTTCCCATGGCCTGGCTCGCCGTACTGGTGCTGCTTCTCGCAGCCAGCGCCTGCGGTCCCGGCCAGCGCGAGCGAGAACTTGCAGCTGAGAACGAACTGCTGACCGCCCAGGTCGCCGAGCTCCGCACCGAGGTCGCCGAGCTCGAGGCGACCAGGGAAGAGACGGTGGCGACGCTCGAGGAGACCGAAGCCCAGCGGGCAGAGGCGATTGCCGCCCGTGATGCCGCCCTCGCCGAGGCAGAGGCGTCCCTCGAGGCCGCCGAGGAGGCTCGCGCCGAGCTCGAGGCGGAGCTCGCTGCGCTCGAGGCCGAACGCGCCGCCGCCGA
Organism: Trueperaceae bacterium; assembly: GCA_007121175.1. Taxonomy (GTDB): domain Bacteria; phylum Deinococcota; class Deinococci; order Deinococcales; family Trueperaceae; genus CSSed10-48. Next base: position 7,769 of record SKMG01000046.1, read on the forward strand.
GGCGCAGGCCGAGGAAGCTCGCCAACGGCTCGAAGAGGCCGCCGAGCTGGTCGCCGCGCTGGAGGCCGAGCGGGACGTCGGCCTGGCCGAGGCGGCCGAGCGGCTGGAGGCCGCCGAGGCCGCGATGGCCGAGGTCTCCGAGCAGGTCACGACCGCCGAGGCGGCCGTGGCCGACACGGCCGAGATGCTAGCCGCCGCCGAGGCGGAGCGCGACGCGTTGGCGGCCGAGGCCGCTGAGCGGGTCGCCGCCTTGCAGGCCGAACTGGAGTTCGTGAGGACCGCGGCGGTCGAGTGGATCGAGGACATGTCGGCAGAGCACCAGGCGCAGCTGGAGGAGGGCGCCGAGCTGTTCTTCGCCGTCGAAGAAGAGCGCGACGAGGCGCTCGCGGAGCTGGCCGAGGCGCAGCAGTCGCTCGAGCAGACGGGCGAGCAGCTCGAGGCCGTGCGTGATGAGCGCGACGAGCTGCAGGCCGAGCTGATCGAGGCCCGGCAAGAGGTCGACGTCCTCAGCGAACGCCTGGCGTCGGTAGTCGCCGAGCGCGACGCGGCCGTCGCCGAGAGCACGGCCACCCAAGCCGACCTGGTCGCGGCCGAGGAGCGCGAGGCAGCGCTCGAGGCCGAGCTGGAGCAGGCCGGTGAGGCGCTGGACCAGGCGCGCGAGGAGCTCGAGGAGGCTCGGGCACG
>SKMG01000123.1 GCA_007121175.1 Trueperaceae bacterium
CGGGCTCAGGCCCGGAAGCGCTCGACCCGGAGCATGTTGGTCTTGCCGCGACGACCGAACGGTACACCCGCGGTGATGACGATCCGGGCGCCGGGCTCCACGAGGCCGAGCTCGGCGATCGCGGAGTCGGCCAGCTCGACCATCTCGTCGCTCGACGAGATGTCGTCCGATGGGTACGGGATCACGCCCCAGACGACCGTGAGCTGGCAGAGCACCTCGGGCGTGGGTGTGATCGCCAGGATGGGCGCCGCGGGCCGGTAGCGCGCAACCCGCGCGGCGGTGGCCCCCGACGCCGTGAAGCTGACCAGCAGGCCGGCTCCCAAGGCATTCGAGATCTTCACGGCACCGGACGAGACCGCGTCGGGAGTCGTGTCGTCCGGCTCGGGCAGGTGCTCGAGCACGTGCTTTAGGTACAGGGGACCCCCCTCGACGGCGTAAGCGATGCGGTCCATCATCCGCACCGCCTCGAGCGGGTAGGCGCCGACCGCGGTCTCGCCGGAGAGCATGATCGCGTCCGATCCATCGTAGATGGCGTTCGCGACGTCGGAGGACTCGGCCCGCGTCGGCGTCGGGCTGGTGATCATCGACTCGAGCATCTGAGTGGCCGTGACCACCGGCTTCCCGGCCTCCAAGCACGCCCTGATGATGCGCTTCTGGATCTGCGGCACGCGCTCGAGCGGCAGCTCCACACCGAGGTCGCCGCGCGCCACCATGACCCCGTCCACCTCGCGCAGGATGTCGTCGAAGAACTCAACCGCACTCGGCTTCTCGATCTTGGCCATCAGCTTGGCCTTCGAGCCGGCGCGAGCGAGGTAGTGACGGGCGAGCAGCAGATCATCGCGCGAGCGCACGAAGCTGACCGCCACCCAGTCGACGCCCAACTCGGCGCCGAAGCGCAGATCACTGACGTCCTTCTCCGTCACGGCGGGAATCGACAGCTCGGCGTCGGGGATGTTGACACCCTTGTTGTCCGACAGCACGCCGCCGGTTACCACCTCGGTGACGATGTCGCTGCCGTCGACGCGGACTACGCGCAGCTCGAGCCGTCCGTCGTCGAGCAGCAGCCGGTCGCCGCTCTCGACGTCGCCGCACAGCCCCGGATATGTCACCCCGACGCGGGACTCATCGCCAGGGGAGTCGTCGTCACAGGTCAGCGTGAACGGCTCACCCACCACGAGCGGCACGCTGCCCTCTTCGAATCGCCCGGTGCGTATCTTCGGCCCCTGCAGGTCCTGCAAGATGCCCACCGGGCGCCCGCTGGCCGCGGCGATACGGCGGATGCGCCTGAAGTTCTCGGCATGCTCGCTCTGCTCGCCGTGCGAGAAGTTCAGCCGGAACATGTTCACGCCGGCCTCGATCAGCGCCGTCACCTGCTCGTCGTCACTGGTGGCCGGGCCCAGCGTGGCGACGATCTTGGTGCGGCGCTGTCGCTCGCTCACGTTCGGAAGGCGGAGCGCCCGAGGTAACGAGCGCCGTCGCCGAGCTCGGCTTCGATCGCTAGCAAGCGGTTGTACTTTGCCAGGCGGTCCGAGCGGCTCGCCGAACCGGTCTTGATCTGGCCGGCGTTCACCGCGACCGCGAGGTCGGCGATGAAGGCATCCTCGGTCTCGCCGGAGCGGTGGCTGATCATCGAGCGGTAGCCCGCGCCCTTGGCGAGCTCGATCGCATCGAGCGACTCCGAGAGCGTGCCGATCTGGTTCACCTTCACCAGGATCGCGTTGCCGACGTGCTCGCGGATGCCGCGGCCCAAGTGGGTGACGTTGGTGACGAAGAGGTCGTCGCCGACGAGCTGTGTGCGCTCGCCCAAGCGTGCGGTCAGCGCCGCCCAGCCCTCCCAGTCGTTCTCGTCGAGCCCGTCCTCGATCGACAAGATCGGGTAGCGCTCGACCCAATCGGCGTAGAAGTCGATCATCTCGGCGGCGCTCAACACCGCTCCCTCGCTCTCGAGGTGGTATGCGCCGTCGCGGTAGAACTCGCTGGCGGCCGGGTCGAGCGCCAGCGCGATCTGGTCGCCCGGCGCGTAGCCCGCCTTCTCGATCGCCTCGAGCAGCACCTCGATGGCTTCCTCGTTGCTCTTCAGGTCGGGCGCGAAGCCCCCCTCGTCGCCGACGTTGGTGTTGTAGCCGCGCCCCGAGAGCACCTTCTTGAGCATGTGGAACGTCTCGACGCCAGCGCGCAGCGACTCCTGGAACGACTCGAAACCGACCGGGGCGAGCATGAACTCCTGCATGTCGACGCTGTTGTCGGCATGCTCTCCGCCATTGATGACGTTCATCATCGGCACCGGCAGGACGCGCGCACCGGCGCCGCCCAGGTAGCGGTAGAGCGGCAGGTCGAGCGTCGCGGCCGCCGCGCGGGCGGCGGCCAACGACACCGAGAGGATTGCGTTGGCTCCTAAGCGCGCCTTGTTCGGCGTGCCGTCGAGCTCGATCATGGCGGCGTCGAGCGCGACCTGATCGACCGCGTCGAACCCGATGAGCGCCTCGGCGATCGCGCCGTTGACGTTGTGCACCGCGTTCTTGACGCCCTTGCCGAGGAAGCGGGCGTCGCCGTCACGCAGCTCGACCGCCTCGTGCTCGCCGGTGGAAGCGCCCGAGGGGACGGCCGCGCTGGCCTGCACGCCGCCGCTCAACGTGACCGTGGCGCTGACCGTGGGGTTGCCGCGCGAGTCGAGGATCTCGATGGCGCGGATGTCGTCGATGATGGTCATGGTCGTCCCTCCAGGAGAACGCCGTCCAAGACGCACGAGGCGCGTCCGGGCGCGGTCAGGCGGTTCGCAGGGGCACCACCATCGCGAGGTAGGCGGGGTCGCCCAGGTCCGTCGCGACGGACGGTGTGGTCGTACCGGAGAACTGCATCTGCAGGTCGCCGTCGATCGGTCCTACGGCGTCGGCGAGATACTTGGCGTTGTATGCCAGCGCGATCTCCGACTCGGAGCCCTCCTGCAGTACCTCGATCGCCTCTTGAGCGCGGCCGTAGCTGCCCTCGGCGGTGATCTGCATGGTGCCGTCCTTGATGAACAAGTCGACCCGGTGGTTCGCCGACTTGTCGGCCATCACCGCCACCCGTGCCACGGCCTCCGCCAGCAACGCCGCGCGCATCGTCACCTTGACCGGAAACTGGGCCGGGATCACGCGCTGGTAGTCGGGGAAGGTCCCCTCCATCAGCTTGACGTTGACCGTGAACGGCCCATTGGCGAGGGTGAGCACATTGCCGCCGAGCGCCAGCCGTGCCGCACCTGCGCCGAGCAGGCGCACCAGCTCGTCGACGCTGCGGGCGGGGATCAGCAGGTCGGCATCGAGGCCAGTCGACGCGACGGCATGGTACGAGGCCAACCGGAAGCCGTCGGTCGCCACCGCTCTGGTGCGTTCGTCGTGGAGCTCGAGGCGCACGCCGCGGAAGACCGCCTGGTAGTCGGCCACAGCGGCGGCGTAGCGGACATGGTCGAGCGCGCGGGCTAAGTCGAGCCCCTCGATCTCGCCGTCGAAGGCGTCGCTGAACTCCAGCACCGGCGCGCTCTCGGCGGGCACCAGCTGCAGCTTGGTCGCGAAGGTCGCGCTGCTCACCTCGAGCTCGGCCTCGCCGATGTCGAGCTCGACGGTGTCGCCGGGCAGCGCCCGCACCACCTGGCCGAGCACGGCGGCCGGCACGGCGACGTCGCCGTGGCCGCGGACGTCTGCGTCGATGACGGCGCGCACGTCGAGGTCGAGATTGCTTCCCGACAAGACCAGCTGACCGTCACGGACGCCGAGCCGCAGCAGGCTGAGCCCCGGATTGCTGGAGCGCGCCGGGATGATGCGCTCCACGTGTCCGAGCGACTCGTTCAGGGTCTTGGTCGGGAGATGGACTCTCATCGTTGCTCCGGCCTCACTACCGCTCAAGCATACTTGACGACGGACGCTGCCGTTCGGGGGCGGTGCGCGCGCACCGCAGGCGGGTGGGTTGTCGGCGCCTCGTCGAGCCGCTGAGTCCGGAAGCACATCATCATAGGGGTTGTGGAGAGTGTGGAGAAGCGCCGACCGACCCGTCCAGCACGAAGCGCGGCATGTGGAAGCGGCTGTGGAGAACTCGGGGTTCCCTGTGGAGAACCCGCCAGGGCCTCCACAGCGCTCCACAAGTACGTCCTAGAGCGGATATTCCACACCTTCGTCCACAGGATGTCCACAAACTCGGAGCACGTTCTCCACAGGTGAGTCGCCCGGGTGGCGGCTCGCGACGTTCTCGCCCGCGCATTCGCCCATCCTGGCGGGCCTGAGGGCACGTCAGCAGGCGAACGCCGGCGCGGAGCACCGGAGCGTGCGCGGCGGCGGCGCGTCCGGTGGCACCGGCGGCCGTCCACCCGATCACACCATCGCGGCGCGCAGCGCCTTGACCGATTGTGCGACCTCGTTGTCGGCGGCGAGGTGGGCGCTGACCTTCTGGACCGCGTACATCACCGTGGAGTGGTCACGCCCGGAGAAGTACTGGCCGATCTCGGGGTAGCTGTGCGTGGTGAGCTCGCGGATGAGGTACATCGCCACCTGGCGTGCGACCACCAGCTCGTGGCGCCGGCCCTTCGAGCGCATCTCCTCGGGCGAGAGCGCGAAGTGCTCGGCGGTGGCGCTGACGATGTCCTGCATCGTCAGGTTGATCTCGCTCGGGGCGAAGACGTCCGAGAGGGCAGCTGCGGCGCTCTGGCGGGTAAGCGGCTCCTGGTTCATCGAGGCGTACAAGATGGCGCGCAGCAGCGCGCCCTCGAGCTCGCGGATGTTCGACGTCACGTGACGGGCGATGTAATCGACGACCTCAGCCGGCACCTTCACGCCGCGGTACTCGGCGTTCATCTTCAGGATGGCGACGCGCGTCTCGAACTCCGGCACCTGGATGTCGGTGATGAGCCCCCACTCGAAGCGGCTGCGGAGCCGGTTCTCGAGCGTCGGGATGTCCTTGGGGGGGCGATCCGACGAGACGATCAGCTGCTTGCCGGACTCGTAGAGCGCGTTGAACGTGTGGAAGAACTCCTCCTGCGTACGCTCCTTGCCCGCCAGGAACTGGATGTCGTCGACCAGCAGCACGTCGATCGTCCGGAAGCGCTCGCGGAACTGGACCATGCGGTCCTCGCGGATCGCGTTGATCAGCTCATTGGTGAACTGCTCGGTGGTCGCGTACTCGACGCGTATACCGTTGGCGAGCTCCGCGACGGCGTGGCCGACAGCGTGCATCAGGTGAGTCTTGCCCAGCCCGGAGTCGCCGTAGAGGAACAGCGGATTGTAGGCCCGCCCGGGCGCTTCGGCGACGGCCATGGCGGCGGCGTGCGCCAGGTTGTTGTTGGGCCCCACCACGAAGTTCGCAAAGACGTACTTGGGGTTGAGGCGCGGCCGGTCGACCTGGGCTTCGCGGCTCCCAGCGACCTCCGAGGCCTGGCTGAACATGTCGGGCTGTTCGGTCTGGGCGAAGCTCACGACCTTGAAGCCGACGCGCGGTGCCGGAGCGCCGAGGTCGGCAAGGGCGCGCTCGATCACTGTGCCGAAGTGGCCCTTGATCCAGTCGCGGGCGAAGGTGTGGGGCACGCCGAGGACGAAGACGCCATCCTCGATGCCGAGCGGTTTGACCTGCTTGAACCAGGTACGGAACTCGGTCTCCGAGATGTGCGCGCGGACGTAGTCGAGGACCTCGTCCCAGATGGCGTGATCGCGGCTCAGCATGCCGAGGTGGACCTCTTCTCGTCTCGACGCGGCTGGCAGGACACCATCCGGGCACGCGGTCGCGCCACGTTCGGGCGTCCGGGACGTTTGAAACGGGCCTGGCGCGGGTGCATCCAGGCTGCGGGAACGGCAGTCTACCAGATGCGCTGAGTGCGGTGGTGCGTCTACCCGCGCGACGCGACCGGCGCTGCCGCCGGCTCGCGGTGGTCTGCCGGGACAGCGTCCTGGACGCCCCTGCGTGCTAGACTCCCGGTTCGGTGTGGGGCCCTTGCGCCCCGCGAGGAGGCGCTGGTGAGGCACGAATTCGACGTGGTGGTCGTCGGCGGTGGTCACGCCGGCATCGAGGCGGCGGTGGCGGCTGCGCGGCTCGGTGCTCGCGTGGCGCTGGCGATCCCCAACCCCGACACCATCGGCCTCATGCCCTGTAACCCGGCGATCGGCGGCCCCGGCAAGTCGCAGCTGGTCTTCGAGCTCGACGCCCTCGGCGGCGTGATGGGCGGCCTGGCCGACGCGATTGCCATCCACGGACGCACGCTGAACGCATCGAAGGGGCCGGCGGTCCAGTCGCTGCGGGTCCAGAACGAGCGCGACGGCTACGCCGCGGCGGCGCGAGCGCTGGTCGAGGACACCGCCGGGCTCCGCATCGTTCGCGGAGAGGTCGCTGCGCTATCAGTCGACGGGCAACGGGTCAGCGGCGTGCGCTTCAGCGACGGCCGCACCGTCGCTGCGCGCGCCGTGGTGCTCTGCGCTGGTACCTTCCTACGCGGCGTGATCTGGTACGGCCGTCGGCGACGCGATGCCGGCAGGCAGGGTGAGGCGCCAGCGCGCCACCTGTCTCACAGCCTGCGCGCAACCGGACACCGCCTCACGCGCTTCAAGACCGGCACGCCACCCCGGATCCGGTCGGACAGCGTCGACTTCAGCGCGCTGCGAGTGGTGCTGCCGGACGAGCCGCCGGCCTCGTTCAGCGGCACGCCGGGGCCGCGCATGACCGAGAGCCCGACGTGGCTCACCCAGACCACGGATCGCACGCACGCGCTGATTCGTGAGCACCTCGGCGAATCGGCCATGTACTCGGGCGTCATCGACTCTGAGGGGCCACGCTATTGCCCCTCGATCGAGGACAAAGTAGTCCGGTTTGCGGACAAGGACCATCACCTACTCTTCGTCGAGCCCGACGGGGTCGACACGAGCGAGGTCTACCTACAGGGTCTCTCGTCCTCGCTGCCGCCGATCATCCAGGAGCGGATGGTGCGGACCCTGCCCGGCTTCGAGCGCTCGGCCATCCAGCGCTACGCCTACGCCGTCGAGTACGATGCGCTCGATCCGCAGCAACTCGACGTGACGCTGATGTCCCGGGCGTTGGCCGGGCTCTTCAGCGCTGGTCAGATCAACGGCACGAGCGGCTACGAGGAGGCGGCGGCACAAGGGCTCCTGGCCGGCGTCAACGCTGCGCGCTGGGCGACCGGCGGGCCCGATGCAGAGCGGGTCACCGTGCGCCGTGATCAGGGCTACCTCGGCGTGCTCGTCGACGACCTGGTGCGCTGGGGCGTCGGGGAGCCGTACCGCATGCTGACCTCGCGGAACGAGTATCGGCTGCTGCATCGGCAAGACAACGCCGACGAACGGCTCACGGAGCTCGGGCATGAGTGGGGGCTGATCGATGCCAGACGGCTCGAAGAGGTGCGCGCTCGCAGCGCCCGCGTGGCTGCTGAGGTGGCGCGGCTGAGGCGCATCCGGCTCGACGGCGGCACGGCCGCGGCGGTGCTGTGCCGGCCGGGCGAGGACTACGACAGTCTGATCGCGCGAACCGGGCGCGGCCCTCAGGAGCTCGACGAACGGGAGCGGCGGCGCGTCGAGATCGAGATCCGCTACGCGAGCTACATCGAACGGAGCCAGCGGCAGCTGGCCGCGCGCAGCCAGTTCGAGCGTGTGCGCCTCGATGCGTTGGCTTTCGAACGGGTCGCCAGCCTGTCGACGGAAGGTCGCCAGGCGCTCGAGCGAACGCGGCCGGCCACGCTCGGAGCCGCGCAGCGGGTCCGCGGTGTACGCGACAGCGACGTGGCTGCGCTGCTGGTTCACCTCAAGGCACGCGGCGCTGTTTCACGTGAAACGGTGCCCGCGTAGGGGCGGCTGGCGTGGGCCTAGCTGCGGCCCCAGGCTCGGCCGACGCCGTCGACTGTTACCTGCGGCTGCTCGAGCGTTACCACCGCACGCTCGACCTGATGTCCGCCCGCGGCCTCGAGGAGGTTGGAGAGAAGCTCGAGGACGCCTGGGCCTACGCGGCGGCGCTCGAGCGCTGGGCGGGTCCTGGAACGGCGATCGATGTCGGTAGCGGCGCCGGACTGCCTGGGGTGGTGCTGGCGTCGGCCGCGCCCTCGAGGCCGCTGCTGTGGACCGAGCGCCGCCGGCGGAGAGCGACGTTCTTGGGCATGGTGGCGGCGCACTGCGGACTCGGAAACGTCGAGGTGGTCGCGGCGGACGTGCGGGCGCTCGACGCGGGCCGGCTACCAGAGCCGCTCGCAGCCGTGACTGCGCAGGGCGTCGGCGACTGGATCGCGCTCTACTCCTGGACTCGCCAGCTCCATACCGATGAGGTGGTGCTCATCGCCCGTCGCGGGCCGGCCTGGATGGAGGAGGTCGCGGCCCTCGCCGAGTCGATCTCCACCGAACCCGCGGTACTGGCGGCCGAGGCGCTCGGGCGCGGTGGTACGCTCGTCGTGCTGAGCGTGCCAG
>SKMG01000107.1 GCA_007121175.1 Trueperaceae bacterium
CCGACGTCGTGCAGCGTCCGGAGCTTCTCGAAGCGCTTCCCGAACGACCAGTGCGGGTAGTGCGCCGGCATGCCCGAGTACGCCATGTAGCCGATCATCTGCACCTGGTCGCAGATCTCGAACTCCTGCGGGAAGCACGACAGCCCGAAGGCCTGGACCTGCTCGCGGATCTTCTCGTCCCAGCGTCGCAGCTCCTCGACCGTCCAGTGTCCGCCGGCGCCGGGGCCGGTCGTGGTGGAGCTGGTCACGCCGCTCCACGCGAAGCCGGCGGCACCGGGCGCTCCTTGGCCAGCAGACTCCTGAGGCCGGGCCAGACGTCGGCCCGGCGCTCGATCCGGATCGCCTGGAAGTTGGGCGCGGTGAGGCCACGGAAGAGGTCGAGCATGCTGCTGCCGTAGTGGCGCGAGTTCAGCGGCTTGATCTCTCCGTAGCCGAAGAGGTTGCACAGCTGGCATAGCTCGCGAGCGGCGGCGAGCGCGGGCTCGTTGTCCGAGGCCCAGTTGTCGCCGTCGGAGCAGTGGAAGGCGTAGACGTTCCAGAGGCTCGGGTGGTAGCGCTCATCGACGATCTCGAGCGCCTTGCGATAGGCGCTCGAGATGAGCGTCCCGCCCGACTCGCCCTTGTGGAAGAACTCCTGCTCGGTCACCTCGCGCGCCTGCGCGTGGTGGGCGATGAACGCCACCTCGACGTTCTGGTAGCGCGTGCGCACGAACTGGTAGAGCAGGAAGAAGAAGCTACGCGCCAAGTACTTCTTCATCACGTCCATCGAGCCCGAGGTGTCCATCAGGCACAGCACCACCGCGTTCGACTCCAGCGCCTCGTCCTGCACCAGCCGGCGATAGCGGATGTCGTCGCGATGGAACGGAAAGCGCCGCCGCTCCTCGTTAGCGTTCGGTTCCTGGCTGATGGCGCTCGCCCCGCCGTGGCCGCGCGCCAGCTTGCGGCGAACCCGGGCCAGGGCGGTGCGTTTCTTGTCCAGGTGCACGCGGACGCCGACGCGCCGGTACCCCTTGCGCTTGCGCAGACGCTCAGCCGGGACCTCGCGGAGCCGGCGCCGCTCGAGCTCGGGGAGCTCGAGATCCTCGAACATCACCTCGACGAGCTCGTCCACGGTGATCTCGGTTTCGTAGTAGTCGGTGCCCGGCCGGTCTCCGGCCGGACCCGGACCGTCCTGCCCACGCCCCTCGCCGGCCTTGCCTACCACGTCGCCGGGCGCGGTCTGGCCGTCGCCGGTCGCTGCGCCGGGGGTATTGTCGCCGAAGACGAAGCGGTACTCCTTGATCCCCTTGATGGGCACCTTGAGGATCCGATCGCCGCTACGGCCGATGATGGCCTCCTCCGAGACGATGTCAGCGATGTTCTCGCGGATCGCGGCGCGCACCTTGCTGCGGTGACGGCTGCGGTCGCTAGCGCTCCTGTCCGACCGTAGCGAGTCGGACTCGGAGTAGGGTCGGATGACGGTGTCGCCCACGCTCAGTCCTTCCAGAGGTTGTTGGCCGCGTAGCGCAGCACCATCTCGGCGGAGTGCTCGTTGTAGCCGCGCTCGATCAGCGCCCGGATCAGATCGTCGTACTTCCCGCGTTGCTCCTCGTCACGGGTCCGGGCCTTCGTGATCACCCGGCTCATCTCGCGTGCGGAGCTCATCAGGCGCTTCTCGATCGCTTCCTTGAGCGGCTCGTACGAGTGATGCGTCACCTTCTTGCCGCGGCGGCTCGCCGCCCACAGATAGGCCATGACCTCCTGGCGGAAGCCGTCGGCGGCGCTGCCGACGATGGCGATCTGCTCTTCGACCGACTTGAGGAACCCCTCGTCCGGCTCGAGCTCCTGGCCGGTCCCCGGATCCTTGACGCGGGTCTTGTTGACGTACGCCTCGGCGTGATCGAGGTAGTTCTGGAACAGCGTGTCTGCCTGCTCCTCGAAGGAGTAGACGAAGGCGCGCGTGATCTCCTTCTCGACGATCGACAGGTACTCCTTGTGGAGCGTGTCCTGCAATAACTCCAGGTAACGCTTCCGCCGGTCGTCCGAGAGGTCCGATTCCTTGATCATCTGGACCATGGTTTCGCGGACGTTGATCGGGTTGATGCCCTCCGGACGGTTCGCGAGGGTGTTGTCGAGCGCCTTCATGATGAAGCGCGTCGAGATGCCGTCCATGCCCTCGTTGGGCGAGGCCTCCTTGAGCTCCCGCGCGTCGAGCTTCACGGTCTTGCCCTTCTCCACGACCTCTTCCCCGTCGTAGATGCGGAGCTTGGTCATCAGGTCGCACTGCGGCGTGGGCTCGAGGCGGGAGAGGATGGCGAACATCGATGCCACCTCCAGGGTGTGGGGGGCGATGTGCGAGTCGAAGCTCGACCGCTCGAGCAGCTTGCGGTAGATCTTGACCTCCTCCGAGAGCCGGAGGTTGTACGGCACCTTGATCACGACGATCCGGTCGAGGATCGCTTCGTTGGTGTGATCGCCCTTGAAGCGGCGCCATTCCGCCTCGTTCGAGTGCACCACGATCGCTGTGTCGACGTAGACCGTCCCGTGGCGGCCGGGGGCCGGGATGAACTTCTCCTGCGTCGCTGTGATGATCGTATGGAGGTACTCCGTCTCGTTCTTGAAGACCTCGATGAACTCCGTCATGCCGCGGTTGCCGACGTTGAACGCCCCGTTCAGGTCGAGCACCCGCGGATCGCCCTCCGAGTAGAGGTCGAGCTTGGAGATGTCCTCGGAGCCGATCAGCACCGAGGTGTCTTGGTTGTTCGGGTCGACCGGCGGAACGACGCCGATCCCGCGTCGGCCGTGGCGCGAGAAGGGGACCATCACGACCGGCACGTCTTCGTAGCGCCCGCCGAACTCCTGCTCGAGGCGGAACCGGCACACCGGGCACAGCTCGCCCTCGATGTGCACGCCGAGCATCTTGTCGAACTCCTCTCGCAGGTGCGTCGGGATGAGGTGCAGCGGCTCCTCGGCCATCGGACAGCCGTCGATGGCGTAGACCGGCTTCGATGCTTCGAGCCCCCGCTGGAGTCGCGCGACCAGCGAGCTCTTGCCCGCCCCGACCGGACCGATGAGGCACAGCACCTGGCGGCTCTCCTCGCCCTTGGCGGCCGCGGCGTGGAAGTACCGCACGATGTAGTCGATGGGGCGCTCGATGCCGAAGAACTCGTGCTTGAAGAAGCCGTAGACCTTGATCGATTCATCACCGTAGACGCGTTGCGCCCGGGCGTCGTCAGTGTCCACGAGGTCATCGACACCGTGCTCCATGATCACGTCGTGGAGGCGCTGGTGCGCCAGCTTCGCGCAGCTGGGATCCGCCCGCACGATCTCGAGGTAGTCGAGGAGCGTCCCCTGCCAAGCTTCCGCCGACCGGGCAGCTCGATCGGACTCGATGAGCTCCGAGAAGCGCTTCTTGTCGCCGTTCGGCGTGCTTCCATTGCCGTGATCTTGCATGTTCCACCCTCCGAGATCGTCTCGTCCACCTAGCCAATGGCTCGAGCGAGGAGGCTCCGTCTCATCCGATCCGAGACGACCGGCGGATACGGGTGGCGTCCTCGGCCCGCGACGGGTCTAGCGGCACGATGCGGGAGGGAGACACGGGCGCTCGATCGATCCGAGCGCACCCGAGCGACGTTCGACATCGAGGCGAGCCGCAGGGCGGCCCCGGTCCGACCTCCCGGCATCCGGACCAGCCGAACCGTCAGCGACCCGCCGTGGCCCGATTCGAGGCCCCGGCACGAGCCGGCGATACGGCGGCTGGTTCCGCATTCTGTACGAGTGGGCGAGCGTCCGGTAGTGGGCGCGCGACACGCCCGCCTCGGTGAAGGCCGCGTGAACCGCGACGCGCGCCCGCTCGGTCCTCGCCCCAGCGCTTACGCCGACGCTTGGTCGAGCCGGGCGAGCTGCTCGGGCGTCAGCTGCAGCGCCGCCGCGTCGAGCGCTTCCTGCAGGCGCTCGTGCGAGCGCGAAGACACCAGAGCGATCATCGGGGGCGTCCCCTGATTCAGGTGAGCGAGTACCAGCTGATTCGCGGTAGCACCCGTCTCGCCAGCGAGCTCGTCGAGCGCCGCGAAGCGCGCCCGCATGTCGCGCTCGTCGTACTCGCTCGCTTGCCTTCCGTCCGGGATCCGGCCCCGAACGTAGGCGCCCCCGAGCAGGGCCGAGTAGGCGACGATGACGAAGTCTTCGGCGTTCGCGGTGGCGTAGTCGAGCAGCTCGCCGGTCGCCGGGACGTGACCGTTCGAGAACTTCACGACGCCGGTCTTGGGACGCAGATAGGTGTGGCGTTGCTGGACACAGCAGTACTCGGGCCAACCGTGCTGCCGACTCGACCCGCGAGCCCGCTCGATGCGCCAGGCCAGCATGTTGCTGCAGCCGATGAAGCGCACCGTACCGGCACGGACCAGCTCGTCGAAGGCCATGAGCACCTCCTCGAGCGGCGTCGAGCGATCGTCGTAGTGCGCGTAGTAGAGGTCGATGTGGTCGGTCTGGAGCTGCCGCAAGCTGTTCTCGCACTGCTCGACGATGGTCTGACGACTCAGCCCGGCGGGCACGCGCGGTGGCATGTTGAAGCCGACCTTGGTCGCCAGGAACACCTGGTCGCGATTGCCGCGCTGGCGCATCCAGCGACCGAGGACTTGCTCGCTCTCGCCGCCCGCTCCGCCAGGTACCCAGTGAGCGTAGTTGTTCGCGGTATCCAAGTGGCTCCCGCCTACATCGACGTAGCGGTCGAGCAACTCGTATGACCGTCGCTCATCGATCAGCGTACCGAAGTACATGCAACCCAAGCCGAGCGCGCTCACCTCGGCGCCGGTGTGACCCAACACGATCGACCGCATGGTGTCCTCCTCGCCCCCGATGGTAGCGCCCTACCGAGGCGCCGCGGTCACATCTGCTCGGGAGCGGCGATCCCCAGCAGCCCGAGCGCCTGCGCCAAGGCGTCGCGCACGCCGGCCACGAGCGCCGCGCGCGCCTCGAGCAGCCCACGTGCGGAGCGCAGCACGCTGGTATCGAAGCGGCCGGCGGCGTCGCGGTGGTTGTAGTAGCCGTTCCAGGCCGTCGCCAGGTCGAGCGCGTACTGGGCGACCACGTGCGGTGCGTCGGTCTCGGCCGCCTGCAGGGTGACGCTGGGGAGGCGGACCACCTCGGCGGCGAGTCCTACCTCGAGCGGCCCCAAGGCGTCCCAGTCAGCGGCCTCGGTGTCGGCACCGCGCAGCTCGATGCCCGTCTCGCTCACGGCGCGGAGGATGCTGCACGCGCGCGCGTGCGCATACTGGACGTAGGGCGCCGAGTCGCCCGCCAGGCTCAGCGCCTGCTCCCAGCGGAAGTCGATGATGCGCTTGGCCTCGCTCTTGAGCATGGCGAAGCGCACAGCGCCGATCCCCACGGCGCGGGCGACCGCGTCGGCGCTCGGCAAGTCGGGCTGCTTCTCGAGCACCACGGCGCGGGCCCGCCGGATCGCCTCGTCGACCACGGTGTCGATCGCCAGGGTGAGACCCCGGCGGCCGCTCATCGCCTGCCCCTCGAGGGTCACGACCTCGTACGCCAGGTGATGCAAGCTGTCCTCGTCCTTACCGGAGCCCGTCATCTGCAGGGCCGTGCGCACGATCGTCTGGGGGTGTGCCTGGCGCACGTCGATGACGTTGACGGCTTGGTCGCCGTGGGCGAAGGTGCGGCCGGCCACGGTCGGCTCACCGTCGGGAGCGCTGGTCCACAGCTGCGCACCGGAGGGCTGGTCGGCGAACGGGGCGTAGCGCAGCCCCTCGAGCCTCCCCACCTTCCACAGGTGGTAGCCGATGTCCTTGGCGACGTACATCGCATTGCCGTCGCTCCGCACGAGCACCACCTGCGGTTCCTCGAGGCCGGGCAGGAACGCCGAGACGTCCATCACCAACGCCCCGGCGTACTTGCCGGTCGCGGGTCGCGTGACGCTCGGGAGCCGCTCGAGGACCTCGAGGCCGCGCTGTAAGAAGCCGGCCGCGACGACGTCGGACTCCCATACCAGCAGGTCGTACTCGGCGCCCAGGGCGAAGCAGGTCTCGAGCTGCGCCCGCACGATGCGCTCGACCTCGGCGCGTAGCTCGCCGCGCTCGAGGCGGTGCATGACGCCTTTCACGCCCGCTTCGATCGCCTCGCCGTCGTGCTCCTTCGCGCGACCGAGACGCACGTAGAGCTCGCCGAGCCAATGGTCGTACTTGCGCTCGCCCTCGAAGTGGGCCCCGAAGTAGTCCACGGCGAAGAGCGACTCGGCGGCTTGGCGCCCGGTGTCGTCGATGTAGTTCTGGACCTCGACCTCGTAGCCAGCGGCGCGTTCGATCCGCGCGAGGGCGTCGCCGAGCACGATGTTGCGCAGGTGGCCGACGTGGGCCTCCTTGTTGGGGTTCACGCTGGTGTGCTCGACCACCACCTTGCGACCGTTGGGCGCCAGGGTCAAAGGCGCCCGCAGGACGGCGCGCACGAAGGCGGCGGGGTCGACGAAGACGTTGAGGTACGGCCCGACCGCCTCGACCCGCGCGATGCCCGCGGGGGCTACGAGGCGCGCTGCGATGGTGCGGGCGAGCTCAGCGGGGTTACGCCGCAGCCGCTTCGCGAGGACGAAGGCGATCGGGCTGCCGTAGTCTCCCGGCTTGTCTTCGGGGACCCGCTGGACGGGTATCTCGAGTCGTTCGAGATCGAGGCCGCTCGCTTCGAGCGTGGGCTGCTCGCGGTCGAGCTCGCGGACCACTTCACGAATGGCGTCCTGGAGGGCCGGAACGAGATCCGTCATCGCCAGCGAGGCTACCACGCGCTCCGCCGCGCCAGCGCAGGCGAGGCGGCTCGCGTGCGCTGGCGCGCCGTGCAGGTCGCATCTGACGCGGTGCCCGGCGCTGCGAGCCAGGCCACGGTCAGCTCGAGAGCCGGGTGTATGCTGAATGGCCGCGATTGGGCCGGTGTCGGCCACTTTCGCTCGCCTCCGTCCCGACCTGCGTACACTTGATACATGCAGACTCAGGTTCTTAGAACCTCGTTCACTCACTCGATCGCCGCCTTTCACCACAGGAGCCGCTGATGCCAGAGACACCCGAACTTCCCGCCTTCGAGCGTCCCGTACCGGTGTGCCCTGTCCGTGGCTCGGTGCTGTTCCCGACGATGGTCATGCCGATCGACGCCGGCCGCCCCATCTCGATCCGCGCAATCAACACTGCACTCGACCGCGATCGCAGCATCGTGATCGTCTCGCAGCGCGAGCGCGAGATCGAGGATCCGAGCGCCAACGACCTCTACGAGACCGGCACCGCCTGCCACATCATGCGCATGAAGAAGAACCCGGACGGCAGCATCCAGATGCTGGTGCGGGCCGTCGCGCGCGTCTCGATCGACCGCTACACCACAGATGCCGGCGTGATCGAGGCGCAAGTGCGCCCGCTCGACGTGCCCCTCGGCGACGAAGTGCTGCTGCAGGCAGCCTTCCGCGAGCTGAAGGAGAAGTTCGGCGCGCTCGTGGAGGCCGGTCACCGAGGTCTGCAGCCCGAGGTCGCCCAGTTCGTCCTCAACCTCGAGGACCCCGGCCAGTTCGCCGACTACGTCGCCTACCACCTCGACTTCCGGATCGGCGACAAGCAAGCGGTGCTCGAGGCCGAGAGCGTGGCGGAGCGCCTGCGCAAGGTGCTGGTGCTGATCGATACCGAGATCGAACTGCAGGAGACGCAGCGCCGGCTGCAGCGCGAGGTGAAGGACGAGATCGACCGCAACCAGCGCGAGTACTTCTTGCGTGAACAGATCAAGGCGCTCCAGAAGGAGCTCTCCGGCTCGGACGAGGAGGAAGACGAGGTCGAGGCCTTCCGCGAGAAGCTCGACGCGCTCGAGCTCCCCGAGGCCGCCATGAAGGAAGCGCAGCGGGAGCTGAACCGGCTCGCGCGCATGCACCCCGACTCGGCCGAGGCGTCGGTGATTCGCACCTACTTGACGACGATCACCGAGCTGCCCTGGAATGTTCGCTCCGAGGACAAGCTCGACATCGAAGCCGCTGCCGAGGTGCTCGAGGAGGACCACTACGGCCTCGAGAAGGTCAAGGACCGGGTACTCGAGTACCTCGCCGTGCGCAAGCTCAAGCAGGACCGCGCCGAGAAGGGCGAGCTCGACGTCGCCGAAGTCAACCGCGGCCCCATCCTGCTGTTCGTCGGCCCACCGGGCGTCGGCAAGACCTCGATCGCCAAGTCGATCGGCAAGGCCATCGGTCGCGAGTACGTGCGCATCAGTCTGGGCGGCGCCCGCGACGAGTCGGACATCCGCGGTCACCGGCGCACCTACATCGGCAGCATGCCGGGCCGCATCATCCAGGGCATCCGGCAGGCGGGGACCAAGAACCCGGTGTTCCTGCTCGACGAGGTCGACAAGCTCGGCGTGTCGTACCAGGGCGACC
>SKMG01000191.1 GCA_007121175.1 Trueperaceae bacterium
GCGCTCGTCAGCGCAGGGGAGTGCTGGGGAGGCTCGGGTCGAGCGGAACCGCGGGTCCTCTGGCGGTAACGGAGACCAAGTCGCCGACCTGCACTCGGCAACCGGGCCCAGTCTGGACGAGCAAGCGCTGGCGTTCACCGTCGGCGAGGACGCAGGTGTAGGTGAGGTCGTGGCCCTTGAACTCCCGCTGGAGCACCCTCGCTCGGACGCCCTGACCGTTCTGGCCGAAGCGTAGCGCTTCGGGACGCAGTGAGAGCAGAACCTGGCCGTGCGCGGGCCGGGTGACGGCTAGGTCTCCGAGCGCCGTGTGCGCCACGTCGCCGCGGCCTTCACCTCGCATGAGGTTGGTTCTACCGAGGAATCCCGCCACGAAGGCCGTCTCAGGCCGAGCGTAGACGCGCTCCGGGGTGCCGACCTGCTCGAGCCGGCCCGATCGCATGACGGCGAGTCTGTCGGCGAAGGTCATGGCCTCCTCTTGATCGTGGGTCACGAGGATGGCGGTGGTGCCGGTGCGCTTCAGGATCCTCTGAACCTCGGCGCGCGTGCTGCCGCGGAGCGCGGCATCGAGGTTGCTGAACGGCTCGTCGAGCAAGATGACCGCAGGAGCCGGCGCTAACGCTCGTGCCAAGGCAACGCGCTGCTGCTGGCCACCAGAGAGCTGGTATGGGTAACGTCCCGCGAAGACGGTGAGACCCACCAAGTCGAGCACGGCGTCGGCACGCTCGAGGCGCCTGGCCTTCGGCAACCTGCGTAGACCGAATGCGACGTTCTGGCGCACGGTCAGGTGTGGGAAGAGCGCATAATCCTGGAACACGAAGCCGATGCGGCGTTTCTCCGGCTCGACCCAGGTGTCGCTGTCGGCGACCGTAGCGCCGGCGACTCGCACTCGGCCTGCATCCGGCGTCTCAAAGCCGGCGATCAAACGCAGGAGCGTGGTCTTGCCGCAGCCGGAGGGTCCGAGCAGGCACACGATCTCTCCGGGCCCCACATCGAGATCGAGGTGGTCGACCGCCATGTGGTCGGTGCGCGAGTAGCGCTTCACGATTCCCCGCAACTCCACGACGGCGTCGCGTGGGCGAGCCGTGTCGGTGAAGTCGCTCATCATGGCACCACTAGTGTAGCGCTCATATCCGAGCCCGTCGGTAGGCATTCCGTCGCTCGTCCACGCCTTCGGGAGCGACATCGTCAGCGGCGTCCCTCATAGCTCACCAGAAGGCTCACGAAGAGGCACGAGAACAGGACGATCGCGAGGGCGAACGGAGCCGCCTCCGCCATCATCCCCTCGGAGGTACGCGTGAAGACGCGCACGGCCAACGTCGTGAAGCCCGTGGGCGCCAGCAGGAAGGTGAGCGGTAGCTCCTTCATCGCAACCATCAGCACGAGGGCTGTCCCGGCAACGACGGGTCTGCGGATCAGCGGGAACGTGGTTTGGAAGAACGCCACGAACGGTGGCCGCCCGAGCGATCGCGCCGCCTCCTCGAGTCGCGGCGGCACTTGCATCAGTGCCGACCGGATCGGACCGAGCGCCAGCGCCAAGAAGCTGATCACGTAGGCCATGACGAGGATCGTCAGCGTCTGGTAGAGCCAGGGCATGGACCGCAGCGAGAAGAAGACCAGCGCGAGGGCCAACGATACTGGTGGAATGGCGTAGCCGAAGTAGGCGAGGCGCTCGATGAGTCTGCTGCCGATGAGCCGCACCCGTGCTGACAGATACGCGATGGGCATCGCCGCGAGGGCGGTGATGACCGCGGCTGGGACGGCTACCGACGCACTCCGGCCGAAGGCCTCGAGCACGGGCTGCAAGGCCTGTATGCCCGGCGGGGCGACCACCAGCCACGACGCGAGGACCGTGAGCGGAAGAACCAGCGACACCATCATCACCGACGTCACGTAGCCGTACGCGAGGGGCGACCAGCGCCCGAGCCGGGTGCGCGTCGCGGCTCGCTGCGAGCCGCTCCCGGTTCTGGAGTACGTGCGACGGCCGAGCAGACGCCCCTCGCCCGCGACGATGAGGAGGGTGAGTCCGAGCAGGATGAGTGACAGCAGCGCCGCGTAGGTTCGGTCGAAGGCCGACGAGTACTGCAGGTAGATGGCGTACGAGAACGCCTCGAAACGCATCAAGGTCACGACCCCGAAGTCGCCGAGCACGTACAGGGCGATGACCAGCCAGCCGGCGAGGAGTGCCGGCCTGAGCTGCGGGAGCACCACCCGCCAGGCCACTTCCCGCGAACTGTAGCCCAGGCTCCGAGCGCTCTCCTCGAGGACCGGGTCGAGCCCGAGCAGGGCGGCCCGGACGTTCAGGAACAGGTAGGGATAGGTGTAGAGCGTCAGCGCCGCGACGGCGCCGTAGTAGCCGCTAGGACGAGGCACGACCGTCCCCAGGAGCTGGCTGAGGAGGCCATTCGCCCCCCCGAGGCTGATCAAGGCGTAGGCGACGACGTAGCCAGGGATGGCCAGCGGTACGACCGCCAGGATGGTGACGAGCCGCTTGAACCGGATGTCGGAGCGTACGGCGAGCCACGCCAACGGAACGGCCATCACGGTCGACAGCGCCAAGACGCCGAGCGTGAGCGAGAGGGTGTTCACCATGAGCGTCCAGGTGCGTTCGCGCAGCACCAGCCGCTGGATGGTGGCGAGGTCGGCATCGAAGGCGCGGAGCACCAGATACACGATCGGCACCAACGTGCCGATGCCGGCTACGAGCGCCGGAATCAGCACGAACCAGGGGAGACGTCGGAAGCGGCGTGCAGGTCGGAGGAGCGGGACCGTCAGAGGAGGCCCACCTCGCGCAGCAGCTCGAGGGTGCCCTCGAGATCCTCGAGCACGTCGAGGTCGACGTCGGGGCTCGCGGCCAGGAGCTCGCCGTAGCTCACCAGTCGTGGATCGGGCGTGACGTCGGTGGTCACGGGATACTCGAAGACCTCATCCGTGAAGTACCGCTGGGCCTGCTCGTCGAGCAGGAAGCGGAGGAATCGCTGAGCAGCGTCGACGTTGCCGCTCGTCACGACGATGCCTGCGCCGGCCACGTTGACCAGGTTGCCGATGTCGCCGTCGTCGAAGAAGCTCTGGGCGACGGAGAGGTCCGGGTCGCTGGCGAGGAAGCGCAGCAGATAGTAGTTGTTGACCAGGGCGTAGTCCACCTCGCCAGCGGCGATGGCCTCGACCTGCGTCGTGTTGTTCCGGTAGGCCTGGGTGTCGTTCGCGATCATGCCGCGCAACCAGGTCTCGGTGAGGTCCTCGCCGTGAACGACCCGCATTGCCGTCACGAAGGCCTGGAACGACCCGTTGGTCGGCGCCCAGGCGACGCGGCCGCGGTAGGTCTCGTCGACCAGGTCGAAGACGGAGCTCGGCCACGGTTCTGGGGCGCTGCCCGCAGGGTTGAACGCCAGCACCCGGGCGCGGCCGCTGGTGGCGATCCAGAAACCGCCCCGACTGGTGAAGATGCCCGGTAGGCCGGCCGTCAGGTCTGCCGGGAGTGCGAGCAGGCGACCAGCCTGAGAGAGGGCGCCGAGCGCGCCGGCGTCTTGCCCCCAGAACACGTCGGCGGGACTGGCTCGGCCCTCCTCGAGGATCAACACGGCGAGCTCGGCAGTGCCGCCATAGCGAACGCTGACCTCGATGCCCGTTTCGGCCGTGAAGCGTTCGACCAGCGGTTGGACCAGCGCTTCGCCGCGGCCGGAGTAGATCGTGAGAGTCTGGCCGGGTGCTGCGCCGGCGAGGGCGAACAGGACGAGGCACGAGAGCACTCGGGTACGCATGGGGTGGAACCACCTTTCGACGACCGGCGAATCCGCAGGCGGCATACCCAAGTACAATAATAGGAATTCGGCAAAGGCGCTGCTAGGTGAGGCTGCGCCGCGCGTCAAGGGGCACCCGACGTCTGCGGCTCACGCCATCTATACTGCGGCGTGGCCCACCTCGAGCCCGACGCGTACCAGCGTGCCCGCGATTTCCTCGAACGGGGCCGGCTGCTCGAGCGCGCCGCGGCCGCCTACGCATTCGACGACGGCCCTGCTTGGCAGGTGCTCGATGCGCTCTCGGCATTCCAGAACCCCGATGGTGGTTTCGGCCACGGTCTCGAACCCGATCTGGTCAGCGGGGCCTCCAGCGCGGTCGCCACCGCCGTGGCCCTCCGTCGCTTGGTCGAGATCGACGCTGCGCCGACCCACCCGGTGGTGGAGCGCGCGGTGGCGTGGACCCAGCGCACGATCGATCCGCACGAACGTATCTGGAGGATCGTGCCTCCCGAGGTCGAAGGCGCCCCGCACGCGCCCTGGTGGGACCAGGATGGTCTCGAGGAGCGCTTCAGGCACTTCGTCCTCAACCCCAAGGCCGATCTCCTCGCGCAGCTCTATGCGCTCGGCGCGATCGACGACGGTTGGCTCGACGGGCTGGCAGACGACGTCGTTCGCGAAGTCGCCAACCGCGTGGCAGCCGGCGAGTCGCTCGAGATGCACGAACTCATCGGTACCGTCGCGCTCGTCGACGCTCCGCACCTGCCGGTCATGGCTCGGCGCCACCTCTACGACTTGCTAGCACCGCTGCTCGACGTCGCAGTCGAGCGCGACGCCGAAGCTTGGGGCGACTACACGTTGCGCCCCCTCGCGGTCGTCCGCCGGCCGGGCTCGGCGTTCGCATCCGTCTTGGCGGAGCTCGTCGAGGCAGAGCTCGACTTCCTCGTCGCCGAGCAGGCGGACGACGGAGGCTGGTGGCCGACCTGGTCGTGGGATCGCGACGAGCATGTCTGGGAGCAGCAGCGCGCCATGTGGGCGGCGGTGCTGACACTCGATGCGCTCCAACGGCTCGAGGCGTTCGGGCGGCTGGAGCGGTGATCCGCGCCTTCGACGCGGTCTCGGTCACGTGAACAGCGAGCAGCACGAAATCCTCGAGCTCCTTCGCGAGCCGGTGTGCGCGGTCTGCGCGCGCGCTCGAGGGAGGGCCCGCCGGGCTCTCGAGGGCGTGATGCGCGACGGCGTCAACGACATCGGCGTTCGCAACGACTGGCGCCGGCGCGGCGGTCTGTGTACGCGCCACTGGAGCACCTGGCGGCATCTCGAGTCTCCGCCGCTCTCCACTGCCATCCTGACCGACGATCTGCTCTCGACCTACCTCGAAGGGAACGCGCCTCCGGCGGTTCGTTGCCCCGCCTGCGAGATCGCTGAGCAGGCAGAGCGGCGTTGCCTCAACGCGCTCAGGACGCTCCCGCTCAGGCCCCTCGACGACGCTCTGGCGCAGGGTCCGGGGATGATCTGTCTGCGGCATCTGGAGGCGCTCCCGGGCGGGCGCGTCCGCGAGCGCTTCGCCGCGCGGCTCGAACAGCTTGTCGACGATCTGCGGGAGCAGATACGTACCAGCGATCACCGCTACACACACGAGCGGCGCGGCCCTCACGCAGACGCTTGGCTGCGTGCGTTGCGGGTGTTCGGGGCCGAGGTGTAGGGCCAGCTGGCGATCAGCGGGGCCGTGAGCACCAGCCGACACTGCCCGGGTACGGCGCTCCGGGCTCCGCGGGAGCGAGCGCAGCACCGTCTGGTGCGGCCCAGGGATGATCGCCCCTGACCCGGTGCTCTGGGACGGCACACTATGGTGATCGGGGGGCGAGCGTTCGCGCGCAGGGAGCTCGGGCACCCCGAGTGATCCATGGACCACGACGTCGAAACACGCGCCCTGCGGCGCGAGGCGATTCTCACCGCGGTCACCGGGTGCGGACTCGCGCTCGGCCTGATCGCCACCTGGCTCGATGCACCAGCGTGGCTACCCTCCGCCGGGTACCTGACTGCCTATCTCGCCGGTGGCGTGCCCGCCGGCGTCACGGCGCTCCGATCGTTGCGGCGTGGGTCTCTCGACATCGACTCGTTGATGGTCATGGCGGCGCTGGCCGCTGCCGCGGTCGGCGAGGCCCGCGATGGCGCGATCCTGCTCTTCCTGTTCAGCCTGGCCGGAACGCTCGAGGACTTCGCGATGGGGCGGACCAAGCGCGAGGTCGATGCGCTGCTCAAGCTGCGTCCCGACGTCGCCGTGAGGCGCCTGCCGGACGGCAGTAGCGAGCGAGTGGCCGTCGAGCAACTCGAGCTCGGCGACGTAGTCCTCGTAGCGCCTGGGGAACGCCTGCCCGCCGATGGCAGGGTGCTCACGGGCCACTCCGCCGTCGATCAGGCCCCCATCACCGGCGAAGGCGTCCCGGTCGACAAGGCCCCTGGCGCCGAGGTGTTTGCGGCGACGGTGAACGGACACGGTGCCCTCGAGGTCGAAGTGACGAAGGAGGCAGCAGCTTCGACGGTGGCCAGGATGATCGATCTGGTCACCGAGGCGCGCGCGCAGCGCTCGCCCAGCCAGCGGATCGGCGAGTGGTTCGGGCAGCGCTATACGGTGCTGGTGTTGGGCGGAAGCCTGGCTGCACTGCTCGTCCTGCTCTCGCTCGGGCGCGAGACCTCGAGCGCCCTCTACACGACGGCGACACTCCTGGTTGCCGCCAGCCCGTGCGCGGTGGTGATCAGCGTCCCCGCCGCCGTGCTCTCGGCCTTGGCGGCCGCGGCTCGAGGCGGGGTGCTGTTCAAGGGCGGGGCAGCGCTCGAGACCTTGGGCAAGAGCGTCACCGTGGCGTTCGACAAGACTGGCACGCTCACGCGCGGGCAACCCGCAGTGACCGACGTGATCGCCGCCAACGGCGACGAGACGTCGTTGCTCGCCTTGGCGGCGGCGATCGAGTCGCGTTCCGAGCACCCGATCGCTCGGGCCGTGATGGCCGAAGCGGAGCGGCGTGGCATCGCCTTCGATGCGGTGGCCGACATCACGGCCGTCCCTGGCCTCGGGCTCCGTGCGAGGCTCGATGGCCGGCGGCTGTGGGCCGGCACCCGCACGCTGATGGCGTCCGAGGGCCTGACACTGCCGCCGTCGCTCGAGGACGCCGTAGCGGAGCTCGAGCGGCGCGGAGCCACGTTGGTCCTCGTCGGTGACGAAGCAGCGGTACAGGGCGTCGTTGCCGTGGCGGACACGATACGTGAGCGCGCCGCCGCGGCGCTGGCGAACTTGCGTGCGGCGGGCGTCGAGCGCCTCGTCATGCTCACCGGCGACAACGCCGGCGTCGCCCACGCGGTCGCTGCCGAGGTCGGCATCCGCGAAGAGGACGTGCACGCCGACTTGCTGCCAGAGGACAAGCTCACCATCGTGGACCGGCTGCACCGGGATGGCACGATCTCGTACGTCGGTGACGGTGTCAACGATGCGGCGGCGCTGGCGCGTGCCGATGTCGGCATCGCCATGGGCGCGGCGGGCAGCGATGTCGCCATCGAAACCGCTGATGTCGCCCTCTTGGCCGATGACCTCGGGCGGCTCGAGGTTGCCTATCGGTTGTCGCGTCGAGCCAACCGGGTGGTGCGGCAGAACCTGGTGTTCGCGCTCGGCGCCATGGTGGTTCTGGTGGCGTTCACGTTGTTCGCCGACCTGCCCCTGCCTCTGGCGGTCATCGGCCATGAGGGGGGCACGCTCCTGGTCGTCGCCAACGGGTTGCGGTTGTTGATGCCCGAGCGCCGGCGTGGATCCGGGCCTGCCGAGGCCGGAGCCGAGGTCAGCGCCCGGCCGACGCGGGCGACGTCGTC
Source organism: Trueperaceae bacterium (assembly GCA_007121175.1). GTDB lineage: Bacteria > Deinococcota > Deinococci > Deinococcales > Trueperaceae > CSSed10-48. The sequence continues at coordinate 7,599 of SKMG01000191.1, forward strand.
TTGAGCGCAGCCGGTCGCGTCGTGCTGCCTCTCGGGACGGGGGAGAGGTCGGAGTATATGCCGGCGGCAGAGGCGCCGAGTGTGAGGTCACGCTCGAAGGTGCTGACCCTCTACAACTATGTATGATGTGTGCAACAGTGTCTACATGAACGAACGCCGTAATCGAGAGGCCTGCGGTCAACCTCGCGATCGCGCCGCGCGCAGCGTCACCACTCGCGAGCGCCACGGTACGACTCGTTCCACGAGCTGGGCGCGGTACCGACGCGCGACCGCCTCGAGCGCCTCCTTCCCCAAGGCGGCTGCGAGAGCGGCGCCATAGGGTCCTGGCTCCTCGGCTGTGCCGAACCAGCGCTGCAGCGCCGCGGCGGTGATCCGCTGGTCTGCCACCACCGTGGTTTCACGCACGTCGACGAACTCGAACCCGGCAGCGGCCGCGACCTCGCGGAGTCGCTCCGCCGTCCATGCCCTACCTGCACCGTCGTTTCGATAGAGTGGCTCTTCCGCGGCCCGTACCTCGGTCGCCGACGCCTCCGAGCCCGTCCAATCGAGGAGCGCCGACAGGCGTTGACCGCGGCTGGCGTCGATCTCGGACAAGACCACCACGCCAGTGGGCGATAGCAGCGTTCCGAGCTGGCGGAGCCACGTGCTCGGTTCGGCGATAGCCGACAGGGCCGAGCGTCCGAGCGCCCGGTCGAAGCGCAACGGTCGCGTGCGTTCGTCTCCCGACAAGACAGCCGCGAGTGAGTCTGGTCC